>CAJCJE010000403.1 GCA_903970565.1 Candidatus Melainabacteria bacterium
CCGCCACCGGCACGGCCGCGACCCCGGCCCAAGGCCCTGCCACGACCAGCGCCACCATGGGCGGCGGCGCCGGCAACGGCCCGGGCACCTCGACCGGCACCAGCCCCGGCACCGGGACGGCCGCCACGGGCACGGTCATCACGCCGAGCATGTCGGGTGCGGCCCTGTCCAACGCCGGCAACCCGGCGAACCCGGCCAACGGCAACCCGGCGGTCGACACCACCGGCGCGAAGCCGATGGCTCAGCCGGCCAAGGGTGCCAACTCGTTCACCGAGGGCCAGGCAAAGTCGCGGCTGGCCAGCAACGGGTTCACCGACATCTCGACGCTGACCAAGGATGCCGACGGTGTCTGGCGCGGCCGGGCCACCAAGGCCGGCAAGACCGGCGACGTCTGGCTCGACTACCGGGGCAACTACGGCCAGCCCTGATTTTCCGACCCGACCGTCTTTCCCAAAATTCCGGATTGGAGCCTAAAAATGCCCCGCACGACGTTCACCCACCTGTATGACACCTATGAGGAGGCGGCCCAGGCCGTCCAGCAGCTGGAAGCCCACGGCATCCCGCACGCCGACATCTCGATCGTGTCCAACGACCCGTCGACCCGGCCGACCGACACGACCTATGCCGGCGATCTGCCCTACGACAACTCGATCGCCGCCGGCCCGAGCGTCGTGCCCGGCGCGGTTCCGGGCGTGGTGCCCGGCATCGCCCCGGTCGTGCCGCCGATGACGGCCCGGACCGGCGATTACGCGACCAACGACGACCTCCGCGAATACGCCGGCGACGAGGTCGAGGACGAGCGGGAGACCGGCACGGCAGCCGGCACCGGAGCCACCCTCGGCACGGTCATCGGCGGCGGCGCCGGTCTGCTCGCGGGCCTCGGCGCGCTGGCGATCCCGGGCGTCGGCCCGGTCGTCGCGGCCGGCTGGCTGATCGCGTCGCTGACCGGTGCCGGTGCCGGTGCCGGTGTCGGCGGCCTGCTCGGCAGCCTTATCGGCCACGGCGTCCACCACGACGACGCGCACGTCTACTCCGAGGGGGTTCGACGCGGCGGCACCGTCGTTGCCGTGCAGGCCGAGGAGGCCGACGCGGCTCGCATTTCGCAGCTGCTCGAGACGCTCGACCCGGTCGACGTGCAGAGCCGGCGTGCCGACTACGCGAGCACCGGCTGGAGCGGCTACGACCCGGCGGCGCCCGGCTACACGTCCACCGAAGTCGAGGCGGAGCGGGCCCGGGTTCGCGGCGGCAATATCTAAGGTCGCCGACAGCGAAAAAGGCCCGGGACGCGCGAGCGTTCCGGGCCTTTTCTTTGTCCGCTCCGCCTTAGCCGGGCTCGACCCGGCTACCCACGACTGTCCTCACACACTTGCGGCAGTTCGGCGCAGATGCGCTCGCTACGGACGCGTGGATGGCCGGGCCAAGCCCGGCCAAAGTGCCACTCCAAAACATCAGCCGTTCGGGTGCAGCACGACCTTGATGCAGCCGTCCTTCTTATCCCGGAACGTCTTATACAACTCCGGCCCATCCTCGAGCCCGCCGCGGTGGGTGATGATGAACGAGGGGTCGATCTCACCGTCCACGATCCGCTTCATCAGCGGCTCCAGATAGCGCTGCACGTTGGTCTGGCCCGTCTTCATGGTCAGGCCCTTGTTTACGTAGGCACCCATGTTCACGCCGGCCACCGGCCCGACGAACACACCGGCCAGCGAGACGATGCCGGACGGGCGGCAGGCGATGATCGCGTCGTTCAGGCCGAACGGACGCTCCATCGAGCTGATCAGGTTTTCGGCCTTCTCCAGCAGCGTCTCCGGGCTGCCGTGGCTTTCCATGCCGACGGCCTCGATCACCGCGTCCGGCCCCTTGCCGTGGGTCAGCTCGAGCACCTGCTCCTGGATCGGAGCCGCATTGAAGTCGATCACCTCGGCACCCGACTTTTTCGCCAGCGCCAGCCGCTCCGGCACGGTGTCCACCGCGATCACGCGCTTGGCCCCCAGCATCAGCGCCGAGCGGATCGCGAGCAGGCCGACCGGGCCGCAGCCGAGCACCAGGATCGTGTCCTCGGGCGTGATCTCGCAGTGTTCGGCGGCCTGATAGGCGGTCGGGAAGATGTCCGACAGGAACAGCACCTGCTCGTCCGTCATCCCCTCGGGCACCTTGATCGGACCGACGTCGGCCATCGGCACGCGCAAATACTGCGCCTGCCCGCCGGGGATGCGCCCGGTGGCCTCGCCGTAACCATAAAGGCCCGCGACCTGGTAGCCGTACAGCTTCGCCTGCATCGCGCCGTTCGGGTTGGTGCGCTCGCAACAGGAGAAGTTGCTCCATTTGCACTGACGGCACTCGCCGCAGGCGATGGTGAACGGGACGACGACGCGGTCGCCGACCGACAGCTTGTGCTTGGCACCGGCGCCGACCTCGACCACCTCGCCCATCGTCTCGTGGCCCAGAACGTCATGCGTGTGCATGCCGGGCACGAACCCGCCCATCAGGTGCAGGTCGGAGCCGCAGATGGCGCAGCTCGTGACCTTGATGATGCAGTCGCGCGCGTCTTCGATTTTCGGATCGGGCACGGTCTCGCAGCGAATGTCGCCGCGACCGTGCCAGGTGAGTGCCCGCATATGCGTAAATCCCCTGTTGTGGCGACAGGGTTACGCGGACCGGTGCCCCGGGTTCGGGGTCAGCCGGCCTCGTTCCGCAGCCGGTCTATATAGGCGTGCAGCGCGGTTCTCACCGGGCGCGGACGCCATCCGGTGTCGGCGATCATGCGGCCGATGTCGTAGGCACCCCACATGCCGCCGGTCAGCGCCGGGTCGGCCAGGATGTCGGCCTGCGACGGATCGTCCGTCACTTCGAACGCGAGGCCGGGGATCGCCTCGGCCGCCCAGCCGAGCAGGTCGCCGATCGTGGCCACCTCCCCCTGTGCGATGTTGTAGACGGGATAATTCAGTGCCGGCGCGTCGAGCAGCGTCGCGATGCCGGCGGCCACGTCCTCCGAATGGCAGTAATCGCCGACGGCCGCGAGCGTGTTGACCCGGATCTTCTGGCCGGCGAGGCCCAAGTGAGAAATGCGGTTCGGAATGTGCCGGAAATTCCGGGTCGCCGTGGTGCGGTCCATCGTGCCGTACACGGACGACAGCCGGACCGAGATGGCGGGCAATCCGAATAGCTCGGCGTAACGCTCGGTCACCAGTTCTGCGGCGAGCTTGCTGATCCCGTACAGCCGGCGCGGCCAGACGTAGCCGTCCTCCGGCAGCGGCACGCCGGGCGTGTCCGGACCGTGATGGCGG
>CAJCJE010000404.1 GCA_903970565.1 Candidatus Melainabacteria bacterium
ACCCTGCTCAACATGGACGACCTGCTGGAAACCGCCGGACTGCGCAAGGTGTCCCCGCTGACCGTGCCGATGCTGATGCCCAACGGGCCGGCCGCGCACGTCGGTATCGCGCTCAAGGCTCGGGCCGGGGTGCACGCCCCGGTGTCGGCCTGCGCGTCCGGAGCCGAGGCACTGGCCTGGGCGTTCCGGATGCTGCGGTCCGGCGAGGCGGACGTGATCGTGGCCGGTGGCGCCGAGGCGTCCATCGCGGCGATCACGATGGCCGGTTTCGCCCAGGCGCGGACCATGAGTACCCGCAACGACGAGCCGGAGCGGGCCTCTCGGCCGCTGGATGTCAACCGGGACGGGTTCGTGCTCAGCGAGGGCGCCGGGATCATGGTGCTGGAACGCGGCGAGTACGCGCGGGCCCGTGGCGCGCGGATCTACGGCCGGCTGGCCGGGATCGGCACCAGCGCCGACGGTTACCACATCACCGCGCCGGACCCAGAGGGAACCGGGCAGGTCAGGGCCGTTCAAGCGGCCCTGCGCAGTGCCGGCGTCAGCGCCTCCGACATCGGCCACGTGAACCTGCACGCCACCTCGACCCCGGTCGGCGATGTCGCGGAGACCGTGATGGTGCGCAAGTCCATCGGCGATCACGCGATTCTGACCGCGCCCAAGGGTTCGCTCGGACATCTGCTCGGCGCGTCGGGTGCGGTCGAGTCGATCGCCACCCTGCTCTCGGTGTGCGACGGCGTCATTCCGCCGACCGCGAACCTGGAGCAGCTCGACCCCAGCGTCGATCTGGACGTGGTGTCCGGCAGTGCGCGCAAGGTGGAGCTGAACGCGGCGGTGAACGACTCGTTCGGTTTCGGTGGGCACAACGTCGCGCTGGTGTTCACCAGCGCCTGATCAACCGTCTGATCGAGCAGGTCAGGCCGCCGACGAACGGCGTCGTCCGAATAGATGGGGCGACGCCGGAGAGCGGGACGCTCCCGGCGCCGGTGACCTCGGTCCGGCGGCGCCGCGCGGGCCGGATGAGGATCAGTTCTGGCACTCCGTGGTGGGCGGATGCTGGCCGTTGGAGCCGCTGTCCACCTTCCACCCGCTGTCCTGCCGCACCAGCGGCAGCACCGAATGCCAGTTGATGCAGGTGTAGGGCGCGAACGACGGCTCGTTCACCTTGTCCTGGACGCTGGTGAAGGTCAGCATCACCCGCAGCCCACCCTGCGGAGCGGCGTCGATGCGGTAGACGTAGATGCTGCCGTCCGCCGAGGTCTGGTAGGAGTTCAGCCAGTACGGCTGCGGGTTCGCGTCGATGAAGGCCTGGGTGACCACCGACTCCCACTCGACGTAGTTCTTGGCGTTGATCGAGTCGAAGTAGACCTGTAGGAGCTGCTGGACGGCCGACCCGTAGGGCATCGCGGCGGCGTCCGCGCTCAGCTGCACCGTCGAGGAGCCCGGTTGTTTGACCGGCGCCCCGGAGGTGGTCACCGGCGGCGGCGCGGCCGAGACCACGGCGGCCGTCGGGGAGGGGGTCGGCTCGTAGATCTCGCGCGCGACGAGGCCGCCCACCGCGGTGAGCACGAGCACGACGCCGATCACCGGCCCGATCCACGGGCGGCTGGGTTGGCGGTCTGCGGGCGGCACGGGTACGAGATTGCCATAACCGACAGATTGGCTGGTGCGCGGGCGTGCCGTGCGCACCCTCGCCCTCGGCGGACGTAGGCGGGCGCCCCGCCGAGGGCAGTTCGAGTGCGAGTCTCAGCCGACCTGGTGCAGCCAGGTGACCGGGGCGCCGTCGCCGGCTCGGCGGAAGGGCTCCAGTGCCTCGTCCCAGGCCGCGCCGAGCAGTTTGTCGACGTGATGGGCGAAGGATTCGCCGTTGCGGGTGTTGATGGCCAGCGTGCGCAGCTGGTCCTCGCCGACCATGATGTCGCCGTTGGCACCGGTGCGGGTATGCCACAGGCCGAGTACGGGCGCGAAGCAGAACCGCTCGCCGTCGATGCCCTGGCTCGGATCTTCGGTGATCTCGAAGCGCAGCATCGGCCAGGCGCGCAGGGCGCCAACGAGTTTACCGGCGGTACCAGGTTCCGCGGTCCACGAGCACTCGGCTCGCAGTTGTCCTGGTGCGGCAGGCTGTGCGGTCCACTGCAACGGAGCGCGGACATTAAGGGTGCCCGAAATGGCCCACTCGACGTGCGGACAGACCGCAGACGGCGACGAGTGGACGTAGATCGCGCCACTGGTGCTGCTACGGGTGCTCACGGCTGACCTCCGCTACTCGACGAGGGACGTCTTCCCCTACGCCCTCACCAGCGGTTGGTTCGCCAGTAGATCACTCGTTGTGGCGTCATTCTGCCCCCACTTGGCCCAGTCCCGCCAGCGGAAACCACGATAAGGGTGACCATGTGACATGCTCGGTGCTCTTGATCACGGTCAGTAGTGCAATTACGCCGACCTCCGCCACGCTGGGTGCGGCGCTACGGTTTGCGCACCAGGCATCGAGGATCGCGGTAACGGAACGTAACGACCCAGGAGGTGTGCCGTGCGGCTGGTCCGGCTCGGCACGGAGACCTCACGGGTGGGCGCCGACGTGCGGGCTGCCCTCTCCTCGTGGGGGCACACTGATCAGGCTCTCGGCGGTGTCGCCCTGCTCGGCCTGCAACCACCCCGGTGCGCCACCCCGGTCGAGGCGATCATCGTGGTGCCGCGCGGCGTGTTGGTGATCGTCGGGGTCGATCTGCCCGATCCGGCGATGCGGCTGGACGCGCCGCTGGCCGGGCAGTGGAAGACCGACGGCTGGCCGCTGGTCCGGCCGGACGGCGTGATCAACCCGGCCGGTGAGGCCCTGTCGGCCTCGGCGGCGGTGGCCGCGCTGTTGCGGGCCAGCCGGGTGGAGCCGGTGCCGGTGAACACGGTGATCGCGGTCGGCCCGTTCGTCGGCCAGGTCGTGCAGCCGACCGCCGACCTGCATCGCGGGGTGCGCGTACTGCATCCGCAGGCCACGTCCCTGCTCGGCGCCGTGCGCGAACTGGCCACCTACGACCGGGCCTGTTCGGTCGATCAGGCCCGCGCGCTGCTGGCCGCGCTGGCCGGGCCGAACGTCACGCTGAGCACCGCCGAGCTGACCGCCGAGGGCTTCCCCGACGTGGTGAGCGCGGACCTGGCCAGCGCGAGCACCACGCTGATCCCGAGGATCGCCGACGCCGACCCGCCGCCCGCGCCCCGGCCCAAGCCCACCCGGCCGGGGTTGCCGCGCTGGCTGCCGATCGGCGCGGCCGTGCTGCTCGGCGCGCTGCTGGCCGCCGGCATCGGCGTCGCGATCGCCTCCTCCGGCAAGCACTCCCCGGCGCCCGGTGGCACTCCGAGCACCTCGCCGCCGGTGAACGTGCGGGGTACCGCGTTCACGCCGGAGGGTTCCGCACGCGACGCGAGCTGCGCCAACCGCGCCTACGGCGACGTGCAGGTGTGGCTGACCGCCCATCAGTGCCGGCTGGCCCGCGCGCTCTACTCGACCTCGGTGGCCGGGCAGCCGGCCTCGGTCGCCCTCGCGGTGCTCACCTTTGCCGACCCGGCCGGCGCGTCGGCCTTCGTCGCGGTGGCCGACACGCCGGGCAGTGGGAGCATCACCGACCTGGTCGCGGAGGGGAGGGGCTACTCCGGCGGACCGGCCTCGTTCGACAACGCGGTGTACTCGGTCACCGCGCACGGCTCCTCGGTCCGGCTGGTCGAGGTGGTCTGGGTCGACAGGGCGACCAACCCGAACGACGCCGCGCTGCGCACCGTCGCCGGCGAGGCCGCCGCGCTGCCCGTCGCACCCTGATCAGGCGTTCCGCGCCCGACACGTCGGCGGGAACGGGCCCGCCGCCGGTCCCCCTATGCTGGCGGCATGGCCGCCCCGGACCTGACTCTGCCCGATTCGCTGCTGCGGCTGCCCAGCTTCGTGATGTTCCAGCTGTTGCGGGAAACCCGCAGGCTGACCGCGCAACTCGGCGACGAGGGCCTTCGGCTGCCGCACCTGACCATTCTGTGCTGCCTCGCCGAGGCCGGTCCGCTCGCGCAGAAGGACATCAGCGCCCGGCTGCGCATCGATCCGAGCGATCTGGTCGCGCTGCTCGACGACCTGGAACGGACCGGGCTGGCCAACCGGCAGCGCGACGCCACCGACCGCCGCCGCCACCTGGTCTCGTTGACCGAGGCCGGCCGCGAGGTCGGGCGGCGGCGACTGGCCACCGCGCGGCGGATGGACGACGCGCTGTTCGAACCGCTCACCGCGCACGAACGCGAGCAGCTGCACCACCTGCTGATGCGCACCTACGCCCACCACGATCCCGACCGGCTGCCGGCCGGATACCGCTGACGCCCGGATCAGGACAGGATGCTCGCGACGGTGTAGCCGAGCAGGACGGCACCGAGACCGGCGACCAGGCTGATCACCACGTTGAGCACCGCGTAGAACCAGTCGTGCCGCTCCCACAGGCGCATGGTCTCGTAGCTGAACGTGCTGTAGGTGGTCAACGTGCCACAGAAGCCGGTGCCCAGCAGGACCAGCAGCGGACTCGGCAGCGCGGTGCCGAGTCCGGCGAGAACACCGAGGACCAGACAGCCGGCGATGTTCACCGCCAGCGTGCCCCAGGGAAACGTCGAGTCGTGCCGGGCCTGCACGATCCGGTCGGTGAGATAGCGCAGCGGCGCGCCGACGATCGCGCCGAGGAGAACCAGCAGCGCCGTCATGACCGCACCGGCCGCACCCGCCCGAGCACCGCGCGGGTCACCCAGGTGCCGGCCACCACCGCGAGCAGCGCGCAGACCAGTGTCCCGGCCAGATACCCGAAGGCCAGCACCACCGTATCCGGTGTGAGCAGTGCCCGGAACTCGTTGGTATAGGTGGAGAAGGTGGTGAAGCCACCGAGGATGCCGGTGCCGAAGAACGGCCGCAGCAGCGGACCGGCGGTGAACACGTCGGTCACCAGCACCATCAGCGCTCCGATCAGCGCGCAGCCGATCACGTTGATCAGGAAGGTCCCCAGCGGAAAGTGGCCGGGAGTGGTCGGCAGCAGCAGGGACACGCCGTAGCGGGCCAGCGCGCCGAGCCCACCCCCGACCGCGACCACCAGCAGCACCCGACCGTGCCCACGAGCAAGTTCGGCACGCTGTGCCGGCACCGCAACGTCGACGTCCGGATCGACGGGCCCGTGATGCGGTGTGTCAGCCACCTGATCGGCCTGATCAGCAACGGGATTCCGATCGGGCTCGGTGGCCTCGACCTCACCGGACACAGCTCCTCCTACTCCAGGTATCACTACCGAGTAGGGACCGTTGGCGACATGAGTGGCACTACTGCCGATGTCGCGGTTGGTAACGGCGAGCCCCACCGCCGTGTCTGGTCACGATCTTAACGCGGCAGGGCGAGCGGATCTGACACGATCAATTGTATGGCCAGTCA
>CAJCJE010000405.1 GCA_903970565.1 Candidatus Melainabacteria bacterium
TTCGGTCACCGTGCCGCCCGGCACCACCTGGGTGGTCACCTCCACCCGCCGCTGCCCGGCGTGGACCGTGCGGGCCCGGCTGATGGACTCCTCCAGCGCCGCGCGCACCGCCGGGTCGAGTTCGGCGGCGGCGGCCTCCAACTCGGCGACGGGTACTCGGATGGTGCTCGGCCGGACCCTGTCGAAGGTCTCGGTGAACTCCAGCACGGCCTCGACGCCGCGCTCGCGCACGGCCTCGACAATGGGCCGGACCCGGTCCAGCACGCTGTCCACATCGGTGTCCGGACGGGGCATGATCGAACGCAGCCGCGTCGCCGGTGGCAGGGACTCGCGCAGGTCGGTGCGGCGCAGCATGATCGCCTCTGTTGGTCGCAGGTGAACGGTCGGATCAACGGGTCGGGACGGCGAATTCGGCGGAATCCGCTGGTCACCAGCGTACGGGTTCCGCGTCGTGGGACGGGACCGGGCGCGGGCGAGGAGCCGCTCACGATCGGGGCAGCGCACCGACCGCGGCAAGGAAGGTG
This sequence comes from Candidatus Melainabacteria bacterium, assembly GCA_903970565.1. Classification (GTDB taxonomy): domain Bacteria; phylum Actinomycetota; class Actinomycetes; order Mycobacteriales; family Pseudonocardiaceae; genus CAJCJE01. Next base: position 525 of record CAJCJE010000405.1, read on the forward strand.
GTCAGCTCGTCGAAGCCGACGAAATAGTGCGGCGAGGCGCGGACCACGGCGGAGAGTCCGCGTGCGGTCATGTCGATCAGCGTCGAGGTGCCGGGGCTGACGGTGAGGGTGATGCCCGCCGCGCGCAGCGCGTCCCGAACCTGGTCGGGGCCCAGTCCGTCGACGGTGAAGGTGACGATGCCGCTGTGCTGCCGGCCGAGGTCGCGCAGCCGCACGCCGGGCAGTTCGGCCAGGCCGTCGCGGAGGAACCGGGCCCGCGCGTCGACCTCCTTGGCGATCGCCTCGATGCCGAGCGCGGCGGCGTACTCGGCCGCCCGGATCAGGCCCAGCCGTTCGGCGACGCCGTACTCCCAGAGTTCGTGGCGACGCGCGTCGTCCCGCAGTTGATAGCGGTCCCGGCTGACCCAGGGCGCGGCGGAATGGTCGATCAGCCGGGGCACCAGTTGGTCGGCGACGGCTTCCCGGACGACGAGGAACCCGGTGCCGCGCGGGCCGCGCAGCCATTTGCGGCCGGTGCCGCTGAGCAGGTCGACGCCCAGTTCGTCCACCCGGACCGGGAGCTGGCCGACGGACTGGCAGGCGTCCAGCAGGACGAGGGCGCCGACCTCGTGCGCGGCGTCGACGACCTCGCGGACCGGGTTGACCAGGCCACTGTTGGTCGGCATGTGTACCAGCGAGACGAGCTTGACCCGCTCGCTCAATGCCGCGCGCAGCGCGTCGAGGGACAGTTGGCCGGTCTCGTCGGAGGCGACCAGCCGGATCGTGGCCCCGGTGCGTTCGGCCAGCCGTAGCAGGGCGACCGCGTTCGCGCCGTACTCGACCTCGCTGATCAGCACCTCGTCCCCGGTGCCGAGTGGTACCGCGTCCACAAGGGACAGCCAGGAACGGGTTGCGCTGTCGGTGAACGCGACCTCGTTCGGCTGGGCGCCGAGCAGCCGCGCGAAGGTCGAGTAGCCCTGGCGCAGGTCCTCGGCGCGTTCCTCCTGGGCGCGGTAGCCGCCGACCTCGGCCTCCCGGCGCAGATGGCCGAAGACCTCGTCGAGTACCGGGTTCGGGAGCAGCGAGGCGCCCGCGCTGTCCAGGAAGACGGTGCTGGCCGCGCCGGGCGTGTCGGCCCGCGCCGCGTCGAAGTCGATCACGAAACCTGGACCCTGGTGACCTGATAAGCCCTGGTCAACGCGGTATCCACTGGTCGAGATTCCACCAGGGCCCCCAGTTGACGCTCTGGCCGGCCGCGTCGGTGACCTGTTGGTAGCCGGTCCAGTCGGCGCGCATGACATAGGTGTGGTTGACGAAGACCAGGCACACCATCGCCGGATCGGCCACGTAGGCGCGCTGGAAGGCTCGATAGGCCACCGCCCGCTGAGCTGGGTCGAGCTGGTCGCGGCCGTCCTGTAGGGCGGTGTCCACGGCGGTGTCGTGATAGCCGGAGGGGTCGCCGTCGCCGGTCCCGGCGGTGCCCGAGTCGAGCAGGTCGTAGAGGGTCAGGTCGGGATCGAACGGGTTGCCGGTGCTGGTCAGCACCGCGTCGGTGCCCTCCTTGGCGGCCAGCTGCGTCGGGGGCAGCGCCACCGGATCGACCTTGATGCCGATCGTCTTCGCGTTCGCGGTGAAGATCTTCACCAGCGCCGCGTCGGTGGCGTCACCAGTGGGATAGTCGAGGGTGAACTCGGCGGTGACGCCGTTGTCGGCCCGGACCCCGTCCGGGCCGGTGAGCCACCCTGCGGTGTCCAGTTGGGTCCGTGCCTTGTCGACGTCGTAGCCGAACACCGCGTTGGGCTCGATGAACTCGGGCAGCGTCACCGGGACCGGGGTCGAGGCGGGCGCGCCGTTGCCGCCGACCGCGCTGGTGACCATCGCGGCGCGGTTGACCGCCTCGTTGAGCGCGAGCCGCACCGCCGGGTCACCGGTGACCGGGCCGCCTGACGGGAGGCTGATGGCGCGCAGGTCGGCGCTGGGATCGGTGAGCACGCTGAAGGCGTCGGACTTGGCGAACTGCGCGGCCTGGACCGGCGCGAGCGCGGCGCCGTCGAGTTTGCCGGCGCGCAGCCGCGCCATCCTGGTCGCGTCGTCGGGGATGAACTCCACGGTCACCCGCTTCACCTTCGGCGGGGTGCCCAGCACCGGGGAGTACCGGGTGTTCGCGGTGAGCACGAGCTGCCGGCCCCTGGTCCAGGACTGCAACTCGTACGGGCCGGTACCGATCGGCCGGGTGCCGATCGTCGCCGTCGCGACCGGACCGGGGGTGGCCAGCGCGGCGGCCGGCAGGATGCCCAGCACCAGCTTGTCCGGGAACGGCGCGTAGGGGTAGGCGAGGTCGAACCGCACCGTGTCCGGGCCGGTCTGGGTGACCCCGGTCAGCATCGAGTAGTCGGCGCGCAGCGGCGAGGCGAACGCGGGATCGAGCAGCGCCTGGTAGGTGGCGAGCACGTCGGCGACGCCGAACGGGGCGCCGTTGCTGAAGGTGATGCCGGTGCGCAGCGTCACCGTCCAGGACTTGCCGTCGGCCGAGGGCACCGGCGCGGCCGAGGCCAGTACCGGGCGCAGCGTGCCGTCGGCCTGGTACTCCAGCAGGCCGTCGAAGATCTTGCTCGCCCCGTAGGGGGCATAGCCCTCCAGCGGGTCGAGGGTGGCCGGTTCGCCGGCCTCGGCGAGCACCATCGCGGTGTTGTCCGGCCGCCCGGACGCGCTCGGGGTGGGCGCGCCGGTGCACGCGGCGGTCAGTCCGGCGAGCAGGACGACCGGGAGCAACAGGTGTCGGCGGCGCACGTGCTTGACCCTAACGGGTGGCCGAACCGGGTTTTCGCACATGCGCCGACCTGGCGTTTCACCCGTACTTCACGGCAGATCTCACCGCAGGTCCATGCCCAGGTCCAGTACCGAGGTGGAGTGGGTCAGCGCGCCGACCGACAGGTAGTCCACCCCGGTTTCGGCATAGGCGCGGGCCACCCCGATGGTCAGGCCGCCGGAGGCCTCCAGTCGCGTCGGGGCGCCGGCCGCCGAGCGACGGCGGACCGCCTCGGCGCACTGCTCGGGGGTGAAGTTGTCCAGCAGGATCTCCTCGGCGCCCAGGGCG
>CAJCJE010000406.1 GCA_903970565.1 Candidatus Melainabacteria bacterium
GGGGGTGGACTACATCAAGGGCATCGCCGAGGCGCCCGGCGAGGGCGGTCCGCCCCCCGAAGCACTACATGCCCTGGTCGCCGCCGCCCACGCGCAGGGCCACACGACCATCGTGCACGCGGCCACCGTCGGCGCCTACACCCTCGCCGTCGAGTCCGGGGCCGACGTGATCACCCACACCCCGCTCAACGGGGCCATCCGGCCCGAGGACATCGCCGCCATGCGGGCCAACAACCAGATTGCCGTGCCCACGATCACCATGATGGAAGGCGTCCTGGCCGGCCGGGCGCCCATCACCGGCCTGCTGGCCAGCCTGGCCGAACTGCACCGGGCCGGCATCGAGGTGCTGGCCGGCACGGACGCCAACGACCAGCCCGGCTCCCCCAGCCCCGTCGTGCACGGCGAAAGCCTCCACCACGAGTTCGAGCTGATGGCCCGCGCCGGCCTGAGCACCGTGGACATCCTGCGCTCGGCGACCGTCCTGCCGGCCCGCGCGTTCGGCCTGACCGACCGGGGCGCCGTCGAACCGGGCCTGCGCGCCGACCTCGTCCTGATCGACGGCGATCCGCTCCTCGACATCACCGACACCCGCAAGATCCGCGCGGTCTGGTGTGCCGGCCACCAGGTCACCCCGGCCGTGCGCGCCTGACACTCTGGCTGCGCCTGGCTGCCGCCGCACCGGCCGTGCGCGCCTGACCACCGTTCGCCGGCCGGGAATTCCTACGCCGCAAGGGAGAGCCGTGACCACCGAGACCACCGACGTCACCGAGATCACCCAGCTCGTGCTGCACGAACGGCAGGGCCGAGACCGCGGCTGGTGGGACCAGATGCGGTCCTGCTTCGCCGAGGACGCGACCGTTGCGCTGAGCTGGTTTCGGGGCAGCGGCTACGAGTTCGTCGCCGAATCGGAGCAGATGACCGGCCGAGGTGACACCGCCACCCACCGGCTCAGTCCTCCCGTGGTGCACGTACGGGGTGACCGGGCGCTGGTCGAGTTGCCCGCCGTCATCGAGATGCGCGCCGACCTCGACGGCATCGAGGTCGACCTGAACTCCGCCGCCCGGCTCTACTACCGCGCCGAACGCCGCGACGGCCGCTGGCTGCTGGTGGCGCTCGACCCGATCTACGAACGCGACACCCTCCGCGCCGCCCACCCCGGTGTCGACCTGGCCATCGGCCCGCAGGACGTGGCAGCCTACCGGCCCTCCTACCGGTTCCTCGCCCACCTGCTCTCGCGGCGCGGCTACCCCATCGCCGAGGACCTCCACGGAGACGACCGGCCGGACGAGAGCCTCGCCTTCCACCACGCGGCACGTTACTGGCTCGAATCCGCCGACGGGCCGGCGCGGCAGTAACCTCGCACGGGTGGGTAACAACCAGCGCGCGCAGATCACCATGTCCGACGCGGAGATCGCCGGGTTCATCGAGCGAAGCCGCACCGCCACCCTGGGCACCATCGGCCCGTCCGGCCGGCCACACCTAGTCGCCATGTGGTACGGCATGGTGGACGGCCAGATCTGGTTCGAGACCAAGGCCAAGTCGCAGAAGGCGGTCAACCTCCGTCGGGACGACCGGATCACCTGCCTGATCGAGGACGGCCACACCTACGACACGCTGCGCGGGGTCGCCCTGGAGGGCCGTGGCGTCATCGTCGAGGATGCCGACGCGGCCTGGCAGGTCGGGGTGAGCGTGTGGGAGCGCTACTACGGCCCGTACACCGAGGACACGCGGCCCGCGGTGGAGGCGCTGATGAACAAGCGGATCGTGGTGCGGGTCGAGGTCGACCGGACCCGTAGCTGGGACCACCACAAACTCGGCCTCGACCCGCTGCCGATCGCCGGCAGCACCGCGACCTACCTCCGCTGAGCCGTCGAACTCGCACTGATCAGGGTTGGGCCTGCCAGGCTTGCGTGAGCAGCGCCTTGGTGTCGCCGAGCAGTTCCGGCAGGACCTTGGTGTGCCCGATGACCGGCATGAAGTTGGCGTCGCCGCCCCAGCGCGGCACCACGTGCTGGTGCAGGTGCGCGGCGATGCCGGCGCCCGCGACGACCCCCTGGTTCATACCGATGTTGAAGCCGTGCGCCTGGGAGACACCGCGGATCACCCGCATCGCCTTCTGGGTGAACTCGGCGATCTCGACGGTCTCCTCGGCGGTCAGGTCGGTGTAGTCGGCGACATGCCGGTAGGGCAGCACCATCAGGTGACCTGGGTTGTACGGATAGAGGTTGAGCACCGCGAACACCCGCTCGCCGCGCGCCACGATCAGCGCGTCGGCATCGGCCTCCGGACTGTCCAGGGCGACCATCCGGCAGAACGGGCAGCCGTGCGCCTCGTCCTCCCCCGGCGTGCTGTCCCGGCGGATGTAGGCCATCCGGTGCGGGGTCCACAGCCGCTGTAGGGAGTCCGGAACCCCGATGCCCTCCTGGACGACGATCTCCGGCTCGTCGGCACTCATGCGTCGACTGCCGGGAAGGACGCCGCGGTCGGCTCGGTGTTGCGCCGCTGCTGGACCCAGTGGTGGATCTGCTCGACCGCGTCGGCGACCGCGACGCCGTTGATCTGGGTGCCGTCCCGGAAGCGGAAGGACACCGCGCCGGCCTCGACATCCTTGCCACCGGCCAGCAGCAGGAAGGGCACCTTGTGCGTGACGTGGTTGCGGATCTTCTTCTGCATCCGGTCGTCGCTGGTGTCCACCTCGACCCGCAGGCCCTTGGCCCGCAACGCCGTCGCCACCGACTCCAGGTGCGGCACGTGCTCGTCGGCGATCGGGATGCCGACCGCCTGCACCGGCGCCAGCCAGGCCGGGAACGCGCCGGCGTAGTGCTCGGTGAGTACCCCGAAGAACCGCTCGATCGAGCCGAACAGCGCCCGGTGGATCATCACCGGGGTCTGCCGGGAGCCGTCCGAGGCGGTGTACTCCAACTGGAAACGCTTGGGCTGCTGGAAGTCCACCTGGATGGTGGACAGCTGCCAGTACCGGCCGAGCGCGTCCTTGGCCTGTACCGAGATCTTCGGCCCGTAGTACGCGGCGCCGCCGGGGTCGGGCACCAGGTGCAGGCCGGAGGCGTCGGCGGCCTGGCTCAGTGCCTCGGTCGCCTCGGCCCATTCCTCGGGCTCGCCGATGAACTTCGACGAGTCGTCCCGAGTGGACAGTTCAAGGTAGAACTCGTCGAGTCCGTAGTCGCGCAGCAGGTTGAGCACGAAGGTCAGCAGGTTGCCCAGCTCGCCGGCCATCTGCTCCTTGGTGCAGTAGATGTGCGAGTCGTCCTGGGTCATCCCGCGCACCCTGGTCAGCCCGTGCACCACACCGGATTTCTCGTACCGGTACACCGAGCCGAACTCGAACAGCCGCAGCGGCAGTTCGCGGTAGGACCGGCCGCGCGAGCGGAAGATCAGGTTGTGCATCGGGCAGTTCATCGCCTTGAGGTAGTACTCCTCGCCCTCCAGCTTCATGGGCGGGAACATGCCGTCGGCGTAGTGCGGCAGGTGACCGGAGGTGTGGAACAACTCACCCTTGCTGATGTGCGGGGTGTTCACGAACTCGTAGTCGGCGGCCTCGTGCTGCTGCCGGGAGTAGTTCTCCAGCTCGCGACGGATGATGCCGCCCTTGGGGTGGAACACCGCGAGGCCCGAGCCCAGCTCGTCGGGGAAGCTGAACAGGTCGAGTTCGACGCCGAGCTTGCGGTGATCGCGGCGTTCGGCCTCGGCGATCATCTGCAGATGGGTGTCCAGCGCCTCCTGCGACTCCCACGCGGTGCCGTAGATCCGCTGTAGCTGCGGATTGCGCTCACTCCCCCGCCAGTACGCCGCCGCGACCCTGGTCAGGGTGAAGGCCGGAATGTGCTTGGTGGTCGGCAGGTGCGGGCCCCGGCACAGGTCGCCCCAGATCCGTTCGCCGCCGCGCGGGTCGAGGTTGTCGTAGACGGTCAGCTCGCCGGCACCGGAGCTATCCACCTCCATCACCTCGGTGGCATCGACCCCACCGCTGTCCACTTCGGACTTCAGGTCGACCAGTTCCAGCTTGTACGGCTCGTCGGCCAGTTCCTTCTTCGCCGCCTCGACCGAGTCCAGTACCCGCCGGGAGAACCGCTGGGAGCCCTTGATGATCTGCTTCATCCGCTTTTCCAGCGCGGCGAGGTCATCGGGGGTGAAGGCCTGCTCGACGTCGAAGTCGTAGTAGAAGCCGTCGGTGATCGGCGGTCCGATACCCAGTTTCGCCTCGGGGAACTGCTGCTGCACCGCCTGGGCCAGTACGTGCGCGCAGGAGTGCCGGATCACGCCGCGGCCGTCCTCGGTGTCGGCGGCGACCGCCTCGACCTCGATCTGCTCGGCCGGCGTCCAGGCGAGGTCGCGGAGTTTGCCGCTGGGGTCGCGGACCACCACGATGGCGTCCGCGCCCTTGCCCGGCAGGCCGGCCTCCCGCACCGCCGCGCCGGCGGTAGTGCCGGCGGCGACCACCACGCGGGGAGCGGGGGCTGCGGCGGCACGGAGCGGCTGGGACACGACGAACTCCTCTTACTCGGTGACCCGGCGGGCGGGGTGGCCGACCGGGCGCAAATACTGGCCACGATGCTATCGGTCCACGTCAGTCGGCCACCTGCGGGTTTCTTGGCGTGCCCTTGCCTGATCCTCAGTGTCCTCTCACCTGGCGGGGCCAGTGTTGGTGCCATGACGCAGACACCGAGGGACGAACCGCGGATTCCCGGCTCGGAGCACCCGACCGGCCCCGTTCCGCTGCCGGCCGACCTGCCGGTCTCGATGTCCGGGCACCTCCCCTACGCGGCCCCGTCCGCCGCCATGCCGAGTGGCAGCCTGCCCAGGCGTCCGCGTGGCCGCCTCGGCGTCTTCAGGGTGGATGATCGTCTCCCAAAATCCGGGGTGGTACCAACGGCTGGTGGGGTAGCCGAGGAGGGCCGGCGCCTGAG
>CAJCJE010000407.1 GCA_903970565.1 Candidatus Melainabacteria bacterium
AGCCCGACCCGTGCCTGGAGCGGAGTCGCCGACATGGTTCCCACCAGCGGCAACCACCTGCCGCTGGACAGGATGGACTCGGCCAGTTCCGGCGCGATCACCGTGGCGGACAAGGGAATGAACCCCGCGCCGAGTCCTTTCGCCAGCGTCACGATGTCCGGTTCCGATCCCGGCGCGTGGTGCGAGCCCAGCGGGAGCCCGGTGCGGCCCAGTCCGGTGAGGTCCTCGTCATGGATGACGAGGACACCGTACTCGTCGCAGATCTCGCGGACCGCCCGCAGATATCCGGCCGGCGGCCGGTATGCGCCCCGGTGGTGCCGTTGACGGTTTCCACCATCACGGCGGCGACGGTCTCCGGGCGGGCGTTGACGATGGCCTCGCGCACGGCCTGCGCGCATTCGGCCCGGCAGAGGGGGAAAGGGCAGTCGAGATGCTGGCCGGGATAGGGCGGATTGAAGGCGGGCCCGATGCCGAAGCTGTCGTCCTCGTGCGGTCGCCGAGAGCGGTGACCGGACAACGCGAGCACGAAGGCGCTGTTGCCGTGATAACCGAGGGACGCCGTCAGTACCTTGTAGCGGCCCTCCTCACCCCGCGACCGTTGCGCCCAGCCGGGCCAACGAGATGGCGCCCTCCACGGTGAAGTTGCGGTCCAGGATGTCGAAGGTCGGTTCGTTGAGGAAACTGCCGCTCGGCGAGTACTCCAGCCGCACCACCTCGGGAGTGAGCACCTCGAACCGGGCGTCGCCCTCGACCACGGTCGCCTTGCTGGCCGCGCTGCCGTTGGCCATGTTGATGGTGTTCGACAGGTTGACCGGGGACTGGTCGTTGGTCGCGGTCTGCGCCCCGGCCGACCCACCGAGGGCCAGCGAACCGGCCAGCATCAGCACGGCGGCGGTGATCGCGACACGTGGCATCCTGCGGATCGCCGTCATGCCGACCTCCCTGGGCGGTGACCTTCGGTGAACTGATCACCACGATAGCCAGGTCGTTCCCTTCCCCGCGCTCCCCCGTATTCCGTAACATCGCGTTGATCAGGTCAAACGTGACCGGATCGAGAATTGACCGTTGACCACGAACGGGAACCGCGAGTCCCGCGCGCAGCGCGGCCGACCCCTCGGTGCCCCGTTCGGCCCGCTGAGGGCGCAGCCAGGAGACCTACCTGGCCGTGCTCATTCCGGTCCCACCCGCAAGGTTAGAACGGAGAGAACGTCGACCGAACTACAGCGAAAGTGGAATTCGAAACCCTGGGAATCCCGTAGAAACTCGAACGCCATTGTGACACTCGAACCGCGCTCGTCACAGTGCACAGAGACCAGGTCGCATTCGCGCAGTTCGGCAAATTCAGCCGGCGAAAGCAGAATCCTGTCTCCGCGCGAGAGCACGGCCAGCCAAACAAACCCGGTCATGATACGTGACTGTCGCTACTGGTAAACCTGATCTCGACCGAACCGCCCGAGACTGCCACGGACACACGATTCAACTCGCGCTGGTCCACCGATCGAGACCAGGCACGGCAACTGGCAGCGCGTCAACTCGAAGTCGGAGACGTCCAGGAACTGGAGGTGACACCGGACCCGGTCCAACCCGGATTCGCGCCATTCGCCAGGAACAATATTCGGAAATTCCAGCAGATCAATCCGAATGATGACCGCCGGACCTCTCCGACCAAGATGTATCGACCGAAGAAATACTTCCTCGAACTCGGGATCGGCGAATACAACTCACCGATCTCCGACCGTCCGACCAGATGGTCAGCTCAACGACGGGTCATCGTCGTAGTGTCCTCGATCCGGACACCCCGGCAGACCAGGCCCGGTCCTCGATCGCGCACCTGGTCCGGAGCATGGCACACCGACCCGCCGGCCGATGTCACCTCGCGATGCGGGCGGCTGCCGGGTGCGTGTTGTTGGCCACGAGCCATCGCCGCGCGCGCTGTCGCACCGTGCGCATACCCGAGCGTTCGCCGAGGTAGTCGCCTGCCGCGCCGACGACGGGGATCTGTCCGAGCAGACGGTGGTAGAACCGGCCGCTGGGCCGTCGACCCAGTTCCACGGTGATACCCCGCAGCGAACGACCCAACCGCCACAGCGTGGCGCCGACCGCCTTCAACGTCACCGCGCCATGACGTCGCCGGGACTCGTCCAGCTCCTCGGTCAACCGGGCGACGTCGGCGTCCTCCGGTGCCTGGGCGCGACCGTCCGCCCGGCCGGCGGCCAGTACCGGGTCGATGTCGCGTTCGAAGAGCACCGACGCGATGAGCCGCACGCGCTGCGCCACGTCGGTCACCCCGCATTCGCCCGCTATCGCGCACAGCACCAGCCCCTGCGAGGCGACGCCGAGGATGTCCCGGACGGGCAACCGGTCAGCGAGCGCGCCGCCGAGACCGGGAATCGCGGTGACCAGGGCGGTGAGCCGACCGAATCGGCCGATCCACCAGCTGATCCGCGCTCCGGTGTCCATCGCTTCCCAGGCCGCGGTACCGGGGACTCGCACCGAGGTGAGCGTGTCGAGCACCCTGGTCCCGATTCCCTGGTCGGTGGACTGCCGCTCGCCACGGTGGCCGCGTGCCTTGAGGCCGAAGGGATCGGACTCGCGCAGCGCGTCGACGACCGGCGAGCAGGCCCGGACGAACGGGCGCAGCACCGCCACGAGCGCAGCGTCCGAGATCGCTTCCGACATGGAAACCTCCGCACTGTCATACCGGTCACGCGGTGGGGCCGGGGAGACCTCCCCGCGCCACCGTACGGGAGAGGACTCCACGGCGCAGACTCATCGACCGGGCGCGGTGCCGGAGCTAGACCGACGGGGCGATGAGTTCGTCGGCGACCCATCGCGCGACGGTGGCGGGGTAGGGCGATGGCAGGCCGAGGACGAAGTGCTGGAAGCCGGCGTCGATCGCCTCGCGGATCGCGTCCCGGGTCGTGCCGGGCCGGTCGTAGGAGACCGACAGGTGGATCGAGCGGATGATCGAGGCGGGATCGCGACCGATCTCGGTGCAGTAGCGGTCCAGCAGCGCGCTGCGACTGATGACGTCCTCGATGTCGCCACCGGGGATGTTCCACAGGTCGGCGTGCTCGGCGACCACCCGCAGCGTCGCGGTCGCCCGGCCACCGATCAGGATGGGCGGATGGGGCCGCTGCACCGGTTTGGGATTGCCGAAGGCTCCGGTGAGCTGGACGTAGGTGCCGTTGAAGTCGAACGGTTCGGTCTCGGTCCACAGTCGCCGGATCACCGTGCACGCTTCGGCGAGGCTGCCCACGGCATTCGCGGCGTCATGGAAGGGCAGACCGTACATTTCGTACTCGCGCGAGGCCGTCGGGAGACTGGGTCGCGAGCCGGCGCCGATACCGAAGTCGAGCCGGCCACCGGAGACGACGTCGACGGTCGTGGCGATCTTGGCCAGCAGCGCGGGCGGCCGGATACGGTTACTGGTCACGAGCAGACCCAGCCGCAGTCGTCGGGTCTGCCCGGCGAGGGCGGCGAGCAGCGTCCAGCCTTCGTAGATCGGTCCGTTCGGGTCGCCGAAGATCGGCCTGAGGTGATCGAACAGCCAGGCGTGCTCGATCTCCGGGATGGTGTCCGCCTCGCGCCAGACCCGCAGGATGTCCTGATAATCGACCTGCGACGGGGCGGTCGCGATCCCGAAACTGGGCAGGGAGGGGTGTGACATGGGGTTGGTGGTCCTTTCGACACAGGGGGGGCGGACGCTCCGGTTGGGACGGGGGTGGGAACGTGCTCGCCTTCGCGGGCACGGCGAGTCCACGATGCGCGAACTGGTGCCGGCTCGCCCGTTCCGAACTCCGAAACAAGCGGATCGTCGTTCCACTAATCAACATACGGAGCGTCGTTCCGCTTGTCAAGCGGGGCGTCTCCTCGGCGCGCCTTCGATCACGGCACGGCGTTCGCCGCGCACGGCGAGGTCCTTCATCGAGGTGCGGGAGATCCACCACGTGGCGCAGGCCGGTGCGCGCGCCGTTTCCCGCCGCCGCGGACCGCTGGCCGAATGAATACGAACACGGTGGTGTCGTCAATCGCGCCGCAGATCCTGTTACGTGATAATGCGATTGCCGATCGGTGCGTCTTGTTCGCGATCAGACGCCGGCGACAGCCGTAGAGTTCTCGTCTCACACTCAGCGGCCGAATACCTCGGTGTCCGGCCGCGGCGATGTACCCGGACAGAGTAACGAAACTCCCGCAATGGACCAGCGCCGTCCGCCCTCGACTACCCGAAGAACGCCGGATCGGCTGTCTCACCCATCTGCGGAGTCGCCTCGGTACATTCTCTTGGGCGACTGGTTGACGCGACGCGCTCGGTGCTAACTTCGGTGCCGAGCAGCGGTATTCGAAAAAGCGATCACCGCCGAAGCCCGGTCAGGTATTCATTTTTCTATTCAGCGCTATCACCTAATTGATTGGCTCACGTCCAGATTCCGGATCTGTATCGACGAAAGGGGCGGCACGTGTCGATCGACGCGACGTCGACACCGGCGCAGGAGGACAGCCAGCTCAGTCTGGGTACCGGCGCGGCACGGAACCTGGCCACCACTACCAAGTCCGAACCGCAGATGCAGGGCATCAGCTCGCGATGGCTGCTGCGAACACTGCCCTGGGTGGAGGCCTCCGGCGGCACCTACCGGGTCAACCGACGCCTGGTGTACTCGGTCGGCCGGGGCCGGGCGAGTTTCCAGTGGACCGGGGCGCGGGTACGGGTCATTCCGCCGAGCCTGGGTGAAATGCCGGCGCTGCGGGGTTTCACCGACGAGGTGGTGCTGGCGGAGTTGGCCGACAGCTTCACGCAACGCGACGTCGAGCGGGGTGAGGTGCTGGTCGAGACGGGTCGTCCGGTCGAGGAGTTGTTCCTGATCGCCCACGGCAAGGTCACCAGGACCGGTACGGGCAAGTACGGCGAGACCGCCCGGATCGGCGTGGTGGCCGAGGGCGAACAACTCGGTGACGAGGCGCTGCTGCGGCCGGACCCGACCTGGGGCTACACCGCGACCGCAGCCACCGCCGGCACCGTCCTCACTCTGCGGGCGGCGGATTTCCAGCGGCTGCTGGACCGGTCCGAGGCGTTGCGCACGCAGATCCAGCGGTATGTGGCCAACGGCCGGAAACCGGTGAACCGCAAGGGTGAGTCCGAGATCGCCCTGATGTCCGGCCATGCGGGCGAGTCCGAACTCGCCGGCACGTTCGTCGACTACGAGACGACTCCGCGCGAGTACGAACTCAGCGTCGCGCAGACCGTGCTCCGGGTGCACACCAGGGTCGCCGACCTCTACAACGAGCCGATGGACCAGACAAAGCACCAGCTGCGGCTGACCATCCAGGCGCTGCGGGAGCGCCAGGAACACGAGTTGGTCAACAACCGTGACTTCGGCCTGCTGCCCAACGCGGCCACCGAACAGCGCATCCAGACCCACAGCGGCCCACCCACGCCCGACGACCTCGACGCGCTGCTGTGTATGCGACGCGGCACCCGCATGTTCCTCGCGCATCCACGGGCGATCGCCGCGTTCGGCCGGGAGTGCAACCGCCGAGGGCTCTACCCGCACAGCGTCCAGGTCGAGGGCCGCCCGGTACCGGGTTGGCGCGGGGTGCCGATCCTGCCCTGCGACAAGGTTCCGATCACCGAGCGCGGCAGCACCGCGATCCTGGCCATGCGGACCGGCGAGGACGACCAGGGCGTGATCGGCCTGCGCCAGACCAACCTCCCCGACGAGTACGAGCCCGGCCTCAACGTGCGGCTGATGGACGTCAGCGAGAAGGCGATCAGTTCCTACCTGGTCAGCACCTACTACTCGGCCGCGGTCCTCGTGCCGGACGCACTCGGCGTCCTGGAGAACGTCGAGGTCGACCGCACGTGACCGCGGTCAGCGCCACCCCACGAGCCGACCAGTTCCAACGGCACCACCGCAGTACGAGCGAACGAAGGGAACCACATCTGTGACCACGACCAGTTCCGCCTCCGCCAAGCCTTCCGCCAACGCCGCTGACAACGTCCTTCGCACCGACTACCAGCGCTCCGTCGCCTCGTACTGGAACAAGGAGAAGGACCCGGTCAACCTGCGCCTGGGTGACGTCGACGGCCTCTACCACCACCACTATGGGATCGGCGAGGTCGACCTGTCGGTTCTCGACGGTCCCGAGGCATCCAGGAACGAGCGGATCATCGCCGAGATGCACCGGCTGGAGACCGCACAGGCCGAGGTGCTGCTCGACCATCTCGGCGACATCGGGCCGCGGGACCGGCTGCTGGACGCCGGGTGCGGCCGGGGCGGCACCAGCATCATGGCCAACCAGCGCTTCGGCTGTCAGGTCGACGGGGTGTCGATCTCCGAGCAGCAGGTCGAGTTCGCCAACAACCAGGCGGTGCTGCGGGGCGTGCACGACAAGGTGCGGTACCACTTCCGCAACATGCTGGACACCGGTTTCGAGACCGGTTCGCGCCGGGGCATCTGGAACAACGAGAGCACCATGTACGTGGACCTGTTCGAACTGTTCGCCGAGCACTCCCGACAACTGGAGTTCGGTGGCCGCTACGTCACCATCACCGGCTGCTACAACGACGTGACCGGCGGCCGTTCGCGGGCGGTCAGCCAGATCGACCAGCACTACACCTGCAACATCCATCCGCGCAGCCAGTACTTCAAAGCCATGCAGGCCAACAACCTCGTCCCGATCAGCGTCGTCGACCTGACCGCCCAGACCATCCCGTACTGGGAACTGCGGGCCCGCTCGTCGGTGGCCACCGGGATCGAGAGCCCGTTCCTGACCGCCTATCGCGAGGGCAGCTTCCACTACCTGCTCATCGCCGCCGACCGCGTCTGACGGCCGCCGGCCACCTGGAGCGAAGCGATGACCGAACACCTTTCCGTTCCCCACCAACAGGCCGTCCTGGTCGGCCCCACCGGTCTTGGCACGTCCGCCGCCCGCCTCGCGGCGCTGCTCACCACGGCCCGCCCCGAGCCGCCACCGGTACCGGCATCGCGCGGCGCGGAGGCCGAGCAGGACCCCGCGTACGCGCACCGGCCGTGGGGTGACGGGACGGCCCCGGCCCTGTACTGCCCGGTCACCGAGCGGGTGAACGACCTACTGGGCGACGAGGTCGACGAGCGGCTGGTGGCCTGGGCCCAGGAATGCGGGTTCGCCGACAAGGAACTCGACCAGCTGCGCAGTACCAGGTTCGGCCGGCTGGTCATGCTCGCCCACCCCGACTGCGACGATCCCGACCGGCTGCTGATCTCCGCCAGGCTCAACGCCGCGTGGTGGGCCGCCGACGACCTCTACGCCGACGACACTGCCCTCGGGGCCGAACCGGAGGAGCTGCCGGCACGCCTGTCGCTGGCGATGGCGGCGATGGACCCGCTGCCCCCGGCGGGGGAGTTCACCCGTGAACTGGACGAGACGCTCCAGGGCGATCGCGTGCTCGTCGCGCTCGGCCGAGGCATGGACCACCTGGGCCGTTATGCCACCCCCGCCCAGGTCCAGCGGGTCTGTCACTCCACGTTCACGATGTTCGTGAGCTGGACCGCCTACGCGGCCTGGCGGCACGCCGACACCTATCCACCCGCGTGGGAATACCTCGCCGCCCGGCAGCACGACAGCTTCTACACGTCCATGACCCTGATCGACGTCCTCGGCGGCTACGAACTCACCGCCAACACCTTCTACCAGCCACGAGTTCGCCGCGCCGCCATCCAGGCCGGGACCGCTTCGGTTCTGGTCAACGACCTCCACTCGGTGACCAAGGACCTGGCCGACGAGAAACCGCCGTGCAATATGGTGCTACGGATCGCCGCCGACCGGGACTGTTCGATCCAGGAGGCCACCGAGATCACCGTCGGACTGCACAACGACCTGGTGCGTGATTTCCAAGCCACCCACCGGGAACTACGGGGGGTGCCCTCCCCGGAGGTCCAGCGGTTCATGCGCGGACTGCGGGCGTGGATGGGCGGCGGTTTCGAATGGCACTCCACCAATCCCCGCTACCGGACCCGGCCGAGCACCACGCAGTCCTGACCCTGGCCCGGTCGGCCCTCCTCGGGCGATGGTCCGCGTTGAGGGCCGACCGGGCCGTCGCCGTACCGCTGCGGATGAGCACCACCTTCGCGAGCGTGTGGCGCTGCTCGACCTGCGCGAGTGTCGGGTCCAGACATCGCGCGCCGCCACGGCGTACGCGCCCCAACCGGGCGGACCGGCGTCCCTCGGTCGTCCCGTCCGGTTGACACCGGCCGGCCAGACCCTGCGCCGACCGGGCGACGACATGATCTGCCACCGAGGCCGGCGCAACTGGTGAGCACCGTCATGCCATATGGGACATTAAGTGCGTTTCGGTCTAATGGACCTATTCTGAGCGCCTTCGAAAGCCGCATACTACGGTTGACGGCATAGCGGTGGACTGGACGCCACCGCCACCTAGCCACGAAGGGTTCATCATGTCCAGTGAACGCCTCCCTGGACCCCGGGGGCCCGAGTCACCAGTAGGCACCACGTTGGCCGTCGATGCCGGCCTCGGCGATCCCACGCCGGACATCGCCGGGCCTCGCACCCGTCTGGCCGTTCCCGGCCTGGCCGTACGCCGCGAACGACGCGGCAAGGCCATCATCGTCAGCGCCGACGGCGAGGTCGACATGATCAGTTCGGACGCGCTGGGCCAGGAACTGAACGTCGCGACCGAGTCCGCGACCGACCTGCTCGTGGTCGACCTGAACGCCGTCACGTTCTTCGGCAGTGCCGGCCTTGCCGTGCTGATGGCCTGCCATCAGCAGTGCGGCCGACATGACATCGCCTTCCGGATCGCCGCCGCGCGGCGCGCGGTGCTCAGGCCTGTCCAGCTGACCGGACTCGACCGGGAACTGGCCCTGTATCCCACCGTGGAGCAGGCGCTCGCCGGCTGACGCCACCGGTTGACGCCACCGTCGCGAAACCGACCGGCGACACCAGCGGGGGCCACCTGAGGTGAACCACCCGATCTGCCGCGCGGTCTCGCGCGCGTCGATCGGGCAGTCGTTGGCGTGCAACGGGTTCACCAACGCGGACGAACGGGTTTCACGATTCGTCGTGACAGGTATCCCAGGGAGGTACCGTCCAGGTGGACACTTCCCCGGTCCAGGAGTTGTGCTGACCGAACCCGACGAAAAACGATCGACTATGCCCTCGCCGATCTGACTTTCCCGCCCAGCACTGGGAAATCCTGACCAGCGCGGACCTGCGCGGCGCGGACGCCGCCATCCTGGAACGGCTGCGCCGGCTGCCGACCCAGCGAACGCCCTATCACGACATGCGGGAGGTCGTGAACGCGCTGGACTCCCTTCACGTGATCCGGATCGGCACCTCGGCTGGGCCTATCCGGAATGGCGGGGCTCGTTCTATCCGGACGGTCTCCCGCAGCGACGTCAACTGGAGTACCTGGCCGGCACGCTGCCCACCGTCGAGATCAACGGGTCGTTCTACTCGTTGCAGCGACCGACCAGTACAACACCGCCGAGGTCGCGGCGCCCCCGCGACGCCCGCCCTGCTCGGCGTCGGGACGGCCAGCAGTCAGGGTCGATGATCAGCTCGCGGTCGGGAGGACGAGGACGTCGGTGTGCAGGCGGGAGAGCAGTTCGGCGACGCCGCCGGGCGCGCGGCCCCGCCGCCGGGCGCTGGTGGTGACGGTGGGTTCGGTGGCGTAGCGCAGGCGATATCCGGCGCGGCCCAGCCGGTGCCACAGCTCCTGGTCCTCGCCGCTGGCCACCGGGGCGAACCCACCGACGGCCGCATAGGCGTCGGCGCGGATGCCGAGGTTGGCCGCGTAGATGTTGCCGTGGCCCTCCGGCCGGCGTTGCGCGCCGCGAATCGCCTCGTACCTCTCGACGACGGCCGGTGGGAGCAGGTGCGGATCGGCCAGTGCCGCGGTACCGGCGACGGCGTGCGTTCCGTGCCCGGCCAGCCGCAGGTGCGCGCTGGCCCAGTCCGGTGCCACCGTGGTGTCCGCGTCGGTGGACAGCAGCCAGATGCCGGCGTCCGGATGTCCGGTCAGCGCCGTCCTGGTCTGACGAAAGCCGAGATCACGAATCGCGCCGATGGTCAGGGGGTGTTCGTTGATCACCACTCGCGCGGAGGGCCAGCAGCCGAGTTCGGCTCGGGCGATGGCCACGGTGTCGTCGGCGCAGCGGTCGGCCACGACACACACCGCCCGGTCGATGCTGGGCGGCAGCCGGCGCAGCGCGTGACGGATACCGGCCAGGCACGCGCCGATCAGGTCTGCCTCGTCGCGGGCCGGCACGACGACGCCGACTGCCGAGATCACCGTCGACCGAAGACGTGCAGCAGGAACTGCTCGTCCCGGTGTTCGACCAGCGGTCGCAGCCGTGGCTGCTCCAGCAGTGCCTGGTGGGTGTCCCGGCCGCTGCGCGGCGCCTCCGGCGCCCAGGGCAGCCAGTGCACCGAGAGCAGGTGGCCCTCCGGCGCCAGCGCGTCCACCGCGCGGGACACGGTGTCGGCGAAGGCCTGTTCGTCGAGGTAGTAGAGGATCTCGCTGAACACGAACAGGTCCACCGGTCCCGGCGGCACATCGTCCGGCAACAGTCCGGTGTGGACGGACACATTGCTCAGACCGGCGGTGCGCAGAGCGGCCTGGCGGACCGCGTTCGGCGCCGCGTCGAAGGCGATCAGCCTCGCGCACCGCGCAGCCAGTTCCGTGGTCAGTACACCGATGCCGCAGGCGGGCTCGACGGCCACCTGGTAGCGCTCGCGCGGCAGGCCGGCCAGCACGGCGGCCCGCTTGCGCCGCTCGTACCAACTACCGGCCACCTGCCACGGATCGTCGTGCTCGGCGTAGAGGTCCACGAACCGGCTGACCGGCGCGCCCCGCTCGGGCGGTTGCCGGAACAGCACCTCGGTGTCGCGTTCGAAGTGCCGCAGCACGGTGGGGGTCAGGATGGGCTCCTCGTCGCCGGGGCCGGGTTTGAGCTGGGAACCGAACGCCGCGATACCGGCCGCCTTGCGGCGCCGTTGGCCGGCGCTGAGCCGGTGCACGGCGGCCCGGTGCCGAGGAATGGTGGCGTCCTCGGGCCGCAGCCAGTGCCACATCCAGATCGGATAGGACCAGCGGTGCGCGGTCAGCGGCGCGACCCGCAGCGCGGTCTCTCCCACGACGCGGTGGTCCGGATGCGGATCGGCGGGCCAGGGCGCGAGCACCAGGTCGGCGCCGGCGAGCAGG
>CAJCJE010000408.1 GCA_903970565.1 Candidatus Melainabacteria bacterium
CACAGGGCGATCGACCCGGTGCCGCCGGCCGCGGAGATGGTCGGGGCGCTACAGACCATGCTGGGGCGGCGGGTGGAGGCGACCGAGCCGGCGGTGCTGCTGCGGGGCGATATGGACGCGCTGCCGATCCTCGAGCGGACCGGTCTGGCGTTCAGTTCGGAGAACGCGAACACGATGCACGCCTGTGGACACGACACCCACGTCGCCATGCTGGCCTCGGCCGCTCGGCTGCTGTCGATCCGGCGGGACGCGCTGGCGGGGCAGGTGGTGTTCATGTTCCAGCCGGGCGAGGAGGGACAGCACGGCGCGGAGTACATGCTCGACGAGGGCCTGCTCAAGATCGCCGGCAGCCCGGTCGAGCGGGCGTTCGCGCTGCACATCACCGCGGAAACCCGGTCCGGGGTGCTGGCCTGCCGGCCCGGTCCGATGATGGCCTCCTCGGACAGCTTCACCGTCCTGGTCACGGGCAGGGGCGGGCACGGCGGTATGCCGCACAGGGCGATCGACCCGGTGCCGCCGGCCGCGGAGATGGTCGGGGCGCTACAGACCATGCTGGGGCGGCGGGTGGAGGCGACCGAGCCGGCGGTGCTGACGGTCGGCCGGATCACCGCCGGCACCACGACGAACGTGATCCCGGAGACCGCCGAGCTGGCCGGCACCATCCGCGCGCTGTCGGAGGAGACCAGGACGCTGCTGCACCAGGAACTGGAGCGGGTCTGCACCCACGTCGGCGCGGCGCACGGTTGCCAGGTCGAGGTGACACTGACCCCGGGCTACCCGGTGACGGTCAACGACGACCAGGTCGGCAACCGGGTACTGGACCTCACCGACGAGCTGCTCGGGGCCGGCCACACCGAGCGGATGGCCGCGCCGATTATGGGTGCCGAGGACTTTTCCTATGTGCTGCAACGAGTTCCCGGCGCGCTGGCGTTTCTCGGTGCCTGCCCGCCGGGAGTCACGCCGGAGCAGGCCGCGCCCAACCACTCCGATCGGGTGATCTTCGACGAGTCGGCGATGCAGTACGGCGTCGCGCTCTATTCGGCCTTTGCCCTGGACGCGCTGCGCTGAACGTGTGCCGCGCCAACCGATCAATGACACGCGCAGTGACCAGGCAGGATATGCCGGGTGAGGGATGTCTGTGTCGTCGGTTCGGGGTTGATCGGTGGTTCGGTGCTGCGCGCGGCGGTGACCGGCGGGCGCAGAGCCTGGGGGGCGAGTGCGTCACCGACGGATACCGAACAGGCCGTGGCCGACGGGTTCGACGTCCGTCCGTCGGTAGCCGACGCGCTGGACGCGGCGGCCGAGTCAGACGCGCTGGTGGTGCTCGCGGTGCCGTTGCCGGCCGTCGCCGAGGTGCTCGGTGAGGTCGCCAGACATGCGCCGAACTGCTGGTTGACCGATGTGGTGAGCGTGAAACGACCGGTCGCCGACGCGGTGCGCAGACTGACCCCGGACGCGCGGTACGTCGGCGGCCACCCAATGGCCGGCGTCGCGCGGTCGGGGTGGTCGGCCGGGTCGGCGGAGTTGTTACGCGACGCCGCGTGGGTGGTCACCACCGAGGACGACACCCTCCTCGACCGTTGGTTGGAGGTCGCCGCGCTGGCGCTGGACTGCGGCGCGCGGGTGGTCCCGGTCGGCATCGACGAGCACGACGCCGCGGTCGCGCGGGTCTCGCACCTGCCGCATCTGCTGGCCTCGGTGCTCGCCTCAGTCGGAGCCGACGGCGGTCCGCTGGCACTGGCGCTGGCCGCGGGTTCGTTCGGGGACGGGACCAGGGTCGCCGGCAGTCGCCCGGAGCTGGTCAGGGCGATGTGTGAGGGCAACCGCGGTGCCCTGCTCACCGCGGTCGACGACGCGCTGGGCCGGCTGGGCGCGGCGCGCGGTTCGCTCGCGTCGACCGGTTCCCTGGCAGCCACCATCAACACCGGTCATCAGGGCCGGCTCAGTTACCAGCGGCAGCGCACGGCCGGACGGAACGCGCAACTGGTCGACCTGACGCGGCCGGGGGCGCTGGCGGAGCTCCGCGCGCTGGGCGCGGCCGGCGGCTGGGTGGCCTCGCTGGCCGGGCACGTCGCGACCGTGGAGATCATCACACCGGCCGAATGAGTCGTTGGGCTGACGATTCGCGGGCACCGACCGTCGGCCAGGGATGCGCCTCGTGGGGTCGGGCGCGGGCCGGGACGGTCACGGCTCGAAAACGATATGTGACCCGCGCCTCACCAGCGGCCTAGGGTCAGTCCGTGCAGCGCAGCCGCCTGGCCGCCGCCCTCGCCGGTCTGGTCCTGGTCGGCGGGGCGGTCGTGCTGCTGCGTGTCACCGGGCAGGCTCAGTTGCAGGTCAGGACACCGTCGATCCCGCCGCCGCCCACCTCGCTGAACAGCTACGTCGCCCAGGGAGTGCTGGTGCCGACCCCCGGTGCGCCCCCGTCGGCGCCCGGTCAGCTCACCGTGACGCCCGGCCTGCACCGATTACAGGTGGTCTGGGGTTCGGCGGCGCCCGGCGGGCACGACCCGACCGGGGCGGCCGGGTACGACGTGCACTGGGGCTCGGGTGGGAAACTCGGCCAGGAGAAGCTCGTCGCCGAGCCGGCGATCGAACTCGACGGGTTGGCCGACAACGCGCCGACCACCGTCGAGGTGCAGACGGTGGACTCGTTCGGGCAGCGGTCGAAGCCGATCACGGCGACCGCCCGTCCGGCTGGGGACACCGGTCGGTACACGTTCGTCGACGAGTTCGACGGGGCCGTGGTGCCCGACCCCCGGTTGTGGCGGTTGAGCAGCCAGGATGCCTGTAGCGACGCGGGCCGGGCCGGCGGCACCAACGACCAGTTGCTGATCACCGACAGTTGCCAGGGTGCCCAGCTCACGCTACGGGCCAGGACCCCGTTCCGACTTGGCGCGCCGAACGCCGACGGTGAACTGGGCCGGTTCACCATCGACACCGACGCACCGGGAGAGAGCGGCGAACTCGATCTCGACCTGGTCCCCGGCCCGGTCGACCAGCTCGACGAGTCTGCGCCCGGCCCACCCCCGCACCCGACGCCGAACCTCGCGCAGGACGACCCGGATCTGCCGCCGGGTGTCATCCGGGTGCAGATCAACACGATCACCGGGCCGCCGACGACCACGGTCCAGGTGCTGGTGGCACCGGGCACGCCGAGGATCGCGGCGAACAGCGCCCCGCTGGCCCCGGTGCTCGCTCCGCTGACCGGGATATCGGTTCGCTGGGAGGTGGTGCTGCGCACCGACGGCATTCGGGTGCTGCGCAACGGGGTCCTGGTCGCGGCCGGCGACGTGGTGCCGAGTTGGACGAGCGCGACCGCGCTGGTCGGTTTCGGTGGCCCGTTGTTCGGGGACCTCGACGACGGGGTCGACCTGATCGGTTTCACCGGTGCGCCGACCAGCGCCCCGCCCCTGCTCGCCCCACCGGCCGTGTCGGCGGGCGCGGTGGCCCTCGCCAGCACGGTGCACGGCACCCCT
>CAJCJE010000409.1 GCA_903970565.1 Candidatus Melainabacteria bacterium
GCCCGCCCGTCGGCACTGACCAGGCGTTGCGCGTCGTCCAGCAGACTGTCGTCGAGCAACGGGTTCACCCGTCCGCCGACGAGGCGACATCCTCGGCCGCCGCCGCGTCGGCGGGCAGGACCGCCTCTTCGAGCAGCAGAATCGGGATGCCGTCGCGGACCGGGAACTCCCGGCCGCAGGAGGTGCAGGTCAGGACGTCCGCGGTCGGATCGGTCGGCGAGCCGATGGCCAACGGGGCGTGGTCGGGCGATGGGCAGGCCAGGATCTCCAGCAGCGCCGCATCGAGGGCAACGGCCACGATTGCCTCCTTCGTTGATCACCCACCGTTGCCGGCGGGTGCGGATTCACAGCCCGCGCGCAGCCACTCGCCCGAGCGCCGACCAGTGTCCGCTGGTCGGAGTTTTCCGTGGGACCTCTTCCCACATTGTCCGGGTTTACCAGATCCGGGTCACCGGCCGGGGCCGGGTGGGTGCCGGTTCGCCCTGTTCCCAGACAAGCACAAAACTCGCGATCAGCCCCGCACGATGTGCAGAACTTCATCTCGCAGCGCGGCCACCGCGTCGGTGTTCACGGCCTCGACATTCAGTCGCAACAGCGGCTCGGTGTTGGAGGCACGCAGGTTGAACCAGGAACCGTCGGGCAGGTTCACGGTGAGTCCGTCCAGCTCATCGATGGTGACGCCGTCCCGGCCACCGAAGTCGGCCTTGATCGCGGCCAGCCGGCCGGCCTGGTCGGTGACGGTCGAGTTGATCTCGCCGGAGGCGGCGTAGCGGGAGTACTCGGCGGTCAGTTCCGACAGCGGGCCCGGCTGCTCACCGAGCGCGGCCAGTACGTGCAGCGCGGCCAGCATTCCGGTGTCGGCCCGCCAGAAGTCGCGGAAGTAGTAGTGCGCGGAGTGCTCGCCGCCGAAGATCGCGTCGGTGGTGGCCATCTCCTGCTTGATGAAGGAGTGCCCGACCCTGGTCCGGATCGGCCGGCCGCCGTGCTCGGTCACGATCTCCGGCACGCCCTTGGAGGTGATCAGGTTGTGGATGATCGCCGAGCCGGGGTCCTTGGCCAGTTCGCGGACGGCGACCAGCGCGGTGATCGCGCTCGGGCTGACCGGCTCGCCACGCTCGTCCACGACGAAGCAGCGGTCGGCGTCCCCGTCGAAGGCGACCCCGGCGTCCGCGCCGACCTCGATCACCTTCGCCTGGAGGTCGACGATGTTCTTCGGGTCCAGCGGGTTGGCCTCGTGGTTGGGAAAGTTGCCGTCGAGTTCGAAGTACATCGGCACCACGTCGATGGGCAGCCCGTCGAACACGCGCGGCACGGTGTGCCCGCCCATCCCGTTGCCGGCGTCGACCACGATCTTCAGCGGCCTGCTGCTGGTCAGGTCGACGAGCTTGCGCAGGTAGGTGGCGTAGTCGTCGAGCAGGTCCCGCTCGGTCACGGTGCCGGGGGTGGTCTGGGCGTCGGGCGTCTCGGCCTCCACGTCGGCCCTGACGGTGGCCAGCCCGGTCTCCTGGCCGACCGGGGCCGCGCCGGGCCGGCACAGCTTGATGCCGTTGTAGCGGGCCGGGTTGTGGCTCGCGGTGAACATCGCGCCGGGCAGGTCGAGCTTGCCGGAGGCGAAGTAGAGCATGTCGGTGCTGGCCAGACCGATGGACACCACGTCGAGGCCCTGGCTGGTGACGCCCTCGGCAAAGGCGGCGGCCAGGCCCGGCGAGGAGTCGCGCATGTCGTGCCCGATGACCACGGCGCCCCTGCCCTCCGGGCCGCTGGCCGGGCAGATCAGGCGGGCGAAGGCCGCGCCGACCCGCCGGACGATGCCGGCGTCGAGCTGCTCACCGACCACCCCACGAATGTCGTATGCCTTGACGATGTCGGACAGGTCGCGCACGCCAACTCCCAGGGTGTCTCGGCTCGTTTTCGGCTTCAGCCGCAGGTAGATCTGCGTATGTGAGCTTACCGGGAAGCCGGGACGGGCTCCGCGCTGCGTGAACGGGCAGGTCAGTCCTCGATGGGGTCGGGCAGGACGCGCAGGTGCCCGCGCCGCCCGGAGGGGCCACCGGCATCCGGCGGTTCGACCATCCGGTCACCCCGGCCCGCCTCGCGGACGGCCTCGGCCAGGGCGGTCAGGTCGTCGTCGGAGGGTGCTTCGGCGACGAACTCGCCCTGGTGCCGGACGACCTCCCAGCCGCGCGGCACGGTCAGCCGCAGCGCGTGCGCCTCGCACAGGTCGTAGCTGTGCGGTTCGGAGTAGGTGGCCAGTGGTCCGACCACGGCCGTGGAGTCGGCATAGGCGTAGGTGAGTGTGGCAACAGCCGGGTTGAGACACCCGGTCCGCGAGCACCGCCTCACGCTCCGCACAATCGTCGACGATAGCGCCTCGGGCCGACCGTCCGGCGCAGGACACACGGACATCTGCGTACGCTTCTGCCAAGCCCACGCGCGGTCTGGGACGCCTGTCCCTGATCGGCGTGGGACGCCCGATGTGCTCTTGAGTTGGCTTTGGTGGTTCACGTGGTGAGGACACGAATGCAGCGTCGACGTCGATCGCGCCGGGACCGGCGCGGCCGAGGGCTGCGCGGGCTGCTGTATCCGGCGGATCTGCCGGCCTCGCGCAGTCGCACCGAGCGGTTCGACGCCCTGGTCCTGGAAGCGCTGGAGCCGATCGAGGCGCGCTGGCGCACCGAGCTGACCGATCTCGACGTGGCCGTCGACGACGTGCCCGACCTGCGGGTGGACCCGAAGAAGCCGGGCCCGTGGGAGGACGGCGTGCTGGAGGACCGGGACGTGCCGCTGGCCCGGCTGGTGCCGGCCGGGGTCGACCGGCGCGGGCAGCCGACCAGGGCCAGGATCGTGGTCTACCGCCGGCCGCTGGAGGTCCGCGCCCGCGACGGCGCCGACCTGGCCGATCTGGTGCACGAGGTGCTCGTCGAACAGGTCGCCGCCTACCTCAACCTCGACCCGGACGTGGTCGACGGCGAGTCCGGCTGATCCGGAGTCCTACCGGCGGCTTGGGATGGCGGTCAGCGCGGCGAACAGCAGCACCGCGGCCTGGACGAGCAGCAGGACCTCGCGCAGCGCGGTCGGCTGCCAGATCTGGACGTCGGCGCCCTCCAGCGGCACCACGACCGCGACCAGGTGCCCCCAGGCGCGGGTGATCGGCGCGGTCTGCCCGTCCACGGTCGCCTGCCAGCCCGGTTCGTCCTCGGCGGCCAGCACCAGCAGCCGGCCGGCCGCGCCCTCCGACACCCGCACCGCGACCTCCGGCGGGGCCGCGTCGACCGGGGTGATGCCGACGACGCCGAGCTGGGTCGGGGGCTGTCCACCGGTCACCGCGGCCTCGGCCAGGCTGGTCGAGATCAGGGTGGCCGCGCCGCTGGCCGGTTGCAGCCGCAGCACCGGGCGGCCGTCCGAGGCGCTGGGCACCGGGGAGACCAGGTTGCCGGCGAGGGATTCCAGCCGGTGCGCGGTGGTCGCGTCGGGCACGACCACGAACAGCACCCCGGCGATCGCCGCGTCCGCGACGGCGTCTTTCGCGGTGGCCGCATCGACCGAACTCAGCCCGTTGTCCCAGTCGGCCAGGCGGGTCGCGGTGCCGGGGGCGGGCGCGATGTCGTCGTCGCCGAAGGCCGGGGTCCGACCGCCGGCCGTCCTGGCCGGCTGCCCGCCG
>CAJCJE010000410.1 GCA_903970565.1 Candidatus Melainabacteria bacterium
GCGGCGGAGGCGGTGATGGCTCGTGTCGCGCGGGTGTTGCATGACCAGGTGCGGGAGGCGTCGGGTTCGACGAGCGGAGCACCGTGATCGTTCGTTGATACATATATTACTATGGTTTCAGTGAAAATTGAAATTAACTCCTAACCACAAAAACACAACCAAAAGCCGCCAGGAACCGACCTACCAGGACAAGATCAGTTTGGTGGGCGTTTCGGGCTGTCGGCTGCGGCCGGCGGGGCTGCCGGGGACGAGGGCCGGTTGGCGGCCTCGGGTGGTGTCGGTAGGAATCCGGTGTGGTCGCGGTGTTTGTCGCTACCGAGGATCTTGGTCCGGAAGGGCTAGGCTCGCGCTGGAAACCGGCGCGGGGCGGTGACGCAGCTGGCTGTGCTGCGGTGTCGGTGTTTCGGGTGGATGCGCAACGGTCGGTCGGAGAAAGGGTCCAGTGGTGACGGTGACACGTCCGTATGTCGCGTTCCGGCCGCCGAACTCGCCGTTGCCGGTCCGGTTCCGGGGCGGTGAGCTGCTGGGTCGTGGTCCGGGTACCGAGGTGTACCGCGCCTACGACCAGGAGCTGCGCCGGGAGGTCGCGGTGAAGTTGTTTCCTGCCGACCCTGATCCGATCGCGTGTCGCCGGGTTGCCGATGAGGCGCTTGCGTTGGATCGGTTGAACCATCGAGGGCTGGTGTCGGTCCTGGATGGTGGGTTGCATCGCAGTCGCCCGTACCTGGTGATGCAGTTGGTTCCCGGTCAGAGTCTGAGTGCTCGGTTGTCGGCTGGTCCGTTGCCGGCTCGGCCGGCGGTGGCGATGGTGGCGTTGGTGGCTGATGCGCTGGCTCATGTGCACAGTCGTGCTCTGGTGCATCGGGACGTGAAGCCGTCCAATATTCTCCTTGACCAGTACGGACTGCCCTACCTGAGTGATTTCGGTATCGCGCTGTTGTCGGGGCAGGCTCGGTTGACGGATGTCGGCGAGGTTCTGGGGACGCCGGCGTATCTGGCTCCGGAGCAGTTGGTCGGCGGTCCGTTGGGGCCGGCGGTGGACATCTATGCGCTGGGTCTGGTGTTGTTGGAAAGTCTCAGTGGTCGGCGGGAGTACGACGGCGCCAACAAGATGCAGGCCGCGCTGGCGCGGTTGGACCGGCCGCCGAGGGTGCCGGAGGGTCTGCCGGGGCAGCTTGCCGAGTTGCTGCGGGTGATGACGCACCGCGTGCCGGGGCGCCGGCCGACGGCGGTCATCTGTACTCAGGCTCTTGCGCGGGCGTCGCGGTTGCCGTCGGCGGCGTATCAGCTTCCGCTTCCGCGACAGGGGTAGCCGGGTCCGGGGTGACGCCGGCCCGAAGGCGGCTCGACACCTGAGGTTGCCAGGTGGCTGTTCGTCGGCTATGGTCGCGTTGTCTTCCGCTTGTGGCTGTGGGCTGCATCCCCTCGGGCGGATTTTCATTGATCAGGTCACCGGCACTGTTGTCTTCCGTGGTGAAGCGGTCGTCGGTGTGCTGGTCTTCTTCGCGGTACTGCGCAGGGTGTTGACTCCCCGCGCCGGTCGCCGCGTTCCTTTCTCAACGCATTTCACGAACCCTTTCGCATTTCGCGAATTCATTGAACTCAGAAAGTAAAACCATGAACGACATCAACATTCCCACGCCTCGCGTGGACGATTCAGTACCTCAGATCGCCGGCATCCTCGACATCGTGGACAGTCGTGCGTTTCTTCGCGTCGACGGTTATCTGGCCGGGCCGCGCGATTTCCAGGTCGGTTCGGCGCTGATCCGTATGCACGGGTTGCGCCGTGGTGATCTGGTTACCGGTCGGGCTCGCCCGGCGGAGAAGAACCAGAAGGTCGGCTCGCTCGCGCAGGTCGACACCGTCAACGGCCAGGACCCTCGGCGCGCGGCGACGCGACCGTCCTTCGCGAGTCTGGTCCCGGTGCATCCGCATGAGCGACTGCGTCTGGAAACCGAGCCGGAGGCTCTGACCACTCGGGTCATCGACCTGCTGATGCCGATCGGCAAGGGGCAGCGTGCGCTGGTGGTGGCCCCGCCGAAGGCCGGCAAAACCTCGGTGTTGCAGGCGATCGCGCACGGTATCGCCGCCAATCATGCCGAGGTTCACCTGATGACGGTGCTGGTGGGGGAGCGGCCGGAGGAGGTCACCGACTTCGTCCGGACCGCGCCGGGGGAAGTGATCGCGGCCACCTTCGACCAGCCGCCGCGTGAGCACACCGCGATTGTCGAACTCGCCGTCGAGCGGGCGAAGCGGCTGGTCGAACTCGGTCGGGACGTTGTCATCCTGCTGGATTCGCTGACCAGGTTGGGGCGTGCGTACAACCTGGCCGCGCCTGCGTCGGGGCGGATTCTCTCTGGTGGGGTCGACGCGGCTGCGCTCACGCCGCCGAAGCGGTTTCTCGGTGCGGCGCGGGCGATCGACAACGGTGGTTCGTTGACCATTGTCGCGACTGCTCTGGTGGAGACCGGTTCGGTCGGGGACATGGTGCTGTTCGAGGAGTACAAGGGCACCGGTAACGCCGAGCTGCGGTTGGACCGGTCCGTTGCCGCGCGCCGGGTTTTCCCGGCGGTGGATGTCGATCAGTCGAGTACTCGTCGGGACGAGTTGTTGTGTTCGGCGGCGGAGTTGGCCGCGCTTCGGGCGTTGCGTCGGGCGTTGGGCGGTCGTGACCGGCAGCAGGCGATCGATGCGCTGCTGACGGGTTTGCGTGGTAGCCGGACCAATGCCGAGTTCCTTGCCCGCCTGACCACTGCCGCGCCGCGTTCTGATCTGGTGGCTGCGGCGCGGTGACGTGGCCGTGGTGTGGCCCTGTTGGCCGGCGGGGTCCGGAGTAGGACAGGATGTCTTCCAGGTTTGAGCTGACAGGAGCGGTCGCATGACGGTCTTCCCGCCGGTTTCCGGTGCTGAGTCGCTGTCGGAGCGGGCCCGGTGGCATCTGGGTGGTCTGCTGAGGATCAGGATGGCGGCGGGGGAGAGCAATGGTTCGATCGCGGTGGTCGAGGAGCGGGTGGTGCGCGGGTATGGTTCGCCGCCGCATGTGCACAGCCGGGAGGATGAGACGATCGTTGTCATCGACGGCGAGATCGAGTGTGTGGTTGATGGCGCGTCCAGGGTTGTGACCACGGGTGAGGTGGCGTTCCTGCCGAGGGGGCTGGCGCATCATTTTCGGGTTACCTCGGCGGAGGCGCATTTTCTGCTGATCATCACGCCGGGTGGTTTCGAGGAGTTCTTCCAGCAGGTGAGTCCGCCGGCGTTGGCGGCGAGACCGCCTGTGGCCGGTGAGCAGCCGCGGCTGGACCCGGCTCTGATGGTTGCGGCGTCGGATGCGTTGGGGGTGACGGTGTTCGGTCCGGCTGGGGAGGACGGGCCGGTGGTCGAGGCGGCTCGGACGATCGCGGTGTCGGCCGATCCGGTCGAGGTGGCGCGTTGTTACCGGGTGGTGGAGGACGTCGTTGCCG
>CAJCJE010000411.1 GCA_903970565.1 Candidatus Melainabacteria bacterium
GGGCAAAGTCCTGCCGCTGCCTCACCACGCCGCGCACGGCGCCGTGCGTGCCGAAAACTACGTCCAGGCAGGTCAAAGCTACGTGTGGACTCGGAGAGCCACCCCCGTACACAGGCCGCCGATGGTCAGTACAGGTCGCTCGCGCGGGTGCTGTCCATTGACGCGGACGGACCGATCCGGGACGCTGTGTCGATGCCAGCCGCGTACTCCCAGACTGACCAATTCCGTGGTGCCCGCATCCACTTATGCGACCTTGGCGGCCTGGAGATTCGCGATTGCGAAGTCAGCGGCCTGAAGATCGTGGATTGCTATGGGGGCAACGTCTACCTCGGCGGCGCCTTCGAGCGTCTCGTCGTCAACGACATCGACGTGACTGCCTACGTCGAGGCCGAGCTCGACCGGCAGAATCCCACGCGGCCGCTGGCGCGTGACGCCGAGTCCCCCGACGACTACCGGGCGGCTTGGGATGCCATTGAGGCGCAATGGGCGGCGACGTTCGACCGCGCCAGGCTCCTGCCCGAGGCCAAGCTGCACGAGCAGGTCGACGGCGAGTGGTCGTTCGTCGAGACCCAACGGCACCTGCTGATGGGCGGCGATTCCTGGTTTGGCAACGCCGTACTCGAGGATGATTCGCCGTATCACCCGTTGGGCCTTCCTTACGGCGGGATGCCGCCAGAGGCAATGGCGAAGCTCGGGCTCACCCTCGACGCCACCCCGACGCTCGAGGAGGTACTCGTGCCGCGGCTCGCTCGCATGGCCACGATGCGGCGTGTCATGGACGGGCTCACCGAGGCCGAGCTCGATCGGGTGTGTGGTCGCAAGCCGACGGACTCATATCCAGACCGGGACTACGTCGTGCGCCACTGCCTCAAGGTGGTGCTCAAGGAAGAGGTCGAGCATCACCGTTACGCGGTGCGCGACCTCGCCGTGCTGGAGGCCGGTGCCTGAACCGGGTGACGGCGCCGCCCGAGCCGCCGCGCTGGCCGGGCCGGCGGACCACGGACACCGGGAACTCGCCTGCCAGCAGCGGCCGTCCCTGATAACGCCGATGTTCGCAAGATCGTCAATTGAAGGCCACGCCAGCCTGGCGCCCGGCCGGCTCGGCGGCGGCCTGCGGCGCCGGGTGCTCCTCGACCTGCCTGCCGGGCGCCCGACGTCCGGTTCGCGGGAAGTGCCGTCGGAAAGGGACCGAACCACAACGCGACACCGCGCCCGGAGGTCTACCTCGCTCGGCGTGTCGTTCAGAGGTGTCCCCGCAAGGGGTTGCCGGCCGTGCCGGTTTGCCCGCCACCATCCCCGTTTTGCGTGACATCTCGCGGTCGGGCCGTCCCCGTAGCATCGGCGAAGAGCCGGTGCCCACGGTCATGGCAGCGGGCCAGTCGCTGATGGATCGGGCATCTTCTGTTCGGACGGGACGCATTGCTGAGGAGGTTCGCATGGTCGGCACGGAAGTGGTCACTGGCGACCGGCACGGGCTCGACGAGACACAGCTTCCGTCCGTCTCGTACGGCGTGACGCTGATGGGTAAGGCCCGGGTCACCAACCCGTCGGGCGCGGGCCTCAGGCGTCACATCGCGGACGTGGCCGCGTACGGCGACTACGCGTTCCTCACGGTGTACCGGGAGCCGACGTGTGAGCGGACCGGCGCCTACGTCATGAACATCAGCGACCCGAAAGCCCCCTTCGAGGTCGAGAGCGCATTCATCGAGACCACGGCGGGCAACTACGCCGGCGAGGGTCCGTGCGTGATCGAGATCGCCAACGAGTACTTCAGTGGCGCGCTGTTCATCCACCCCAACGAAATCTATGCCAAGGCCGACGCGCCCGACCCGACCGGGCCACGCCAGCGGGGTGGCATCAACATCTGGGACGTTTCCGACCCGGAGAAGGCCCAGCTCATCGCCGCCCACGCCGGCGACTACACCGATGCGGACGACGAGCCGGCGGACCAGGCCCTGGCGGCGTACTACACCTGCGCCTGGACGGACAGCTCCACCAATCGCACCTACGTCAGTTTCGTCACCGACAAGCCCACCACCGACGTCGTCATCATGGAGATCACCGATCCCCGCAACCCGGTGATGGTCAACGCCCTCGACCTGAGGGTGGCACCGTTCCATGCGGCCGGGGTCCCGTCGAGGGGCCTCATCTCGGTGTTCGGGCACGCCGTCGACGTGCGCCGGGTCGGTGAGCGATACGTCATGAGCGCGACGTACTGGGACGGCGGGTACGTGCTGCTCGACGTCACCGACCCGACGCCGGGCAACGTCTCGCTGATCGCCCGAACCGAGTACGCCGAATTCGACGACGAGCGGGCCAAGCGCGGGCAACAGATCTCGCCGGAGGGGAACGCCGAGCAGTGCGACCTCTCGCCCGACGGCGAGTACCTGGTGGGCGCCGACGAGAGCATCGAATCCTATCGCCTGCTCGGCACGATCACGTCGGGTCCGCACGCGGGCACCGCGTACGTCGCGGCCTGGAGCCCGGGTACGACACCGGTCGATGCCGATCACCCCATCTCCGGTACGCCCACCTTTGTCGGCTCCGGCTGCCCGGGCACCGTGCCGCCCGGGCACGGGATCGCGCTCATCGAGCGTGACGCCTCGATCCTGACCGGCGGGTCGGCGCGGGGGTGCGCGTTCCAGGAGAAGCTGGACGCCATCGCCGCGGCCGG
>CAJCJE010000412.1 GCA_903970565.1 Candidatus Melainabacteria bacterium
AGCGCGCCCACCCGCAGGCGCGAGTGATCTATGTGGACAACGAGGCGGTCGCGGTCGCGCAGAGCCAGCTTCTGTTGGAGAGCAACGAGTTCGCCGACATCGTGGCGGCTGACATCCGCGAGCCGCAGGTCGTGCTCGACCACGAGATCACCAGGCGGATGCTGGACTTCAGCCAGCCGATCGGGGTGATCATGTGCACCATCCTGCACTTCGTGCCGGACTCCTCCGACCCGGAGCACATCGTCGCGCGGTACCGGGACGCGCTGGCGCCGGGCAGCTATCTGGCCATTTCGCACGGCACCACCGACAATCGCCCGGATCTCCAGGCTTTCGGTGACGCCTACAGCCAGACCGCGAATCCGGTGTCACTGCGCCCGAAGGAGCGGATCGAGCGGTTCTTCACCGGTTTCGAACTCATCGAGCCCGGCCTGGTCTTCACCCCGCAGTGGCGGCCGGAACATCCCTCGGAGGTCGGCGAGGAGCCGGAGCGGTCGGGCGTGTACGCCGCCGCCGGGCGCAAACCCTGATTCGGCAAACCCTGATTCGGCACGACGAAAAGCAGGCCGGGTGGAATTCCACCCGGCCTGCTTTCGGTTTCTCGGTAGGTCAGTTCCTCATCGGCCTGCGCCGAAGCTGAGGAACGCCAGTTCCGGGACGAACTTCGCCGCGTCCACGGTGCCGACCCCGGAGGCGAGGTCGTAGCCGGGCAGCGCGTTGTAGCCCTGCACGGTGTACTGGTTGCCGTCCTGGGGGAAGCTGACGGTGTTGTTGCCCTTGGTGACGTCCACGATGCCGGGTGCGTGCACCGCGGACAGCGTGTACAGGGCCGGGTTGATCAGGCCGACCGGGTGACCGGCGACCTGGGCGGTGAGGGCGACGATGCCGGAGAACAGCGGGGTCGCCTCGCTGGTGCCGCAGGTCGGGTACCAGCCGGCCGGCGCACCGCCGAAGCTGTCGTAGGTGTTGACCGCGCCGTTGCAGGCACCGCTCATCGAGATGTCCGGCACGCCACGCTGGTTGCCGACGACGCCCGCGACGCCGTTCTGGTAGGCGGGCCGGGAGAAGATGACCGACTTGCCGCCGCCGCCGGCCAGCGCGTTCGGTCCGTTGTTGCCGAAGATGTACTGCTGGGTCGGCACGCTGTACGTGTCGTTCCAGACCTGGTCGGGGCTGGTGTGGTTGCCGTTGGCGTCCAGCGAGAGCTGGGTGCCACCGATACCGGTGACCAGCGGGTCACTGTCCGGCCAGGACGTCACCGGGTACAGGTAGTTGTCGGTGCCGTCCAGCTGCGAGTCCGCCGCGCCGCTGTCCCCGGCCGCGGCGAGCACGGTCACGTGGTGGGCGAAAGCGTCGGTGTAGGCGCCGCGCAACGCGAGCAGCGACTGCTTGCTCGGAAAGGTCTGCTCGGTGGCGCTGAAGCTCTGGCTGATCACCGAAGCCAAATGGTGATCGATGACGTACTTCTCCGCGGTGACGATCTGCGGGAAGCCCGTCGTGCCCTCGGTCTCCGAGACCGGAGTCTCGACCAGCAGGATGTTCGCCTTGGGGGCGATGGTGTGCGCATACTCGACGTCCAGGGTGGTTTCGCCGGCCCAACCGACCATGTCCGAGTTGGTCGGGTCATACGGCGGCACCGCGCCGGCCGGCTGGATCACGGTGAGCTTCGGCGTCGGCAGGCCATAGGTGGTGTCGAAGGTCTTCAGGTCCGCCGCGATGGTGGGCGAGCCGAAGGAGTCGACGATGGCGATGGTCTGCCCCTGGCCTTCGGTGCCGTGCGCGTAGAGCGCGGGCAGGTCGTAGGCCTGTTGGATCTGCTGGGCGCCGTAGCAGGCGATCTGGAACTGCGCCTCGCACTGCGCGGTGGTCAACGGCGCGTCGTGCGCGGCTCCCACGTGCGTCGAGGTCGGGTGGATATGCACCAGATCCGGCGAGAAGGCCGTCGCTACGGCCGGTTGCACCACGGTCACGGACGCCGCGGTGGCGGCGAGCAGGGAGACAGCGGCAACAAGAGGAAAGCGAAACGATCGCATAAGCTCTCCGCGGGTTTGTCTACAGGGGTGGGCACCCGATCGTGCACACCGAGTTGGGACGCTATCACCTCAGATGGGCCGAGGATGAACCTTTCCACGCGCGCCTCGCCCGGTCGAGAAAAATTCGCATTGGCAGCCGTCGGGCCCGCGCAACCGACGATCGGCGGCGAAATCGGCCACCGGACAATTCCGCCGATCGCGAAGTGACCAGCGGCGAAAATGATTCGAATCGTGCCGGTATCGGGATCGGACCGAACCGGACACCTCGCCCTTGTCCGATAGCGCGAACGGTTGCCATCTGGCTACGCTGAACAGGACCCGGTAACGAGACGGTCGGCGGCCCTTCGCCGATGACCTCCGGCCGACCTGTTACCACAATGGCAACCGGATTTACCAGAGCCTTTCTTACGTACTCCGTCGATCCAGATGAATTCTTCCGGCGACGTCAGGAAACAGGCCCGAATAGCCGTAGGTAATGGTCCTACTACCAGACGTATCCACTGAATAACTGCTGAAGATCCGTAGCCGACGAACCCCCGGTAACAATGGAATGACGATCGACGCGGCCGGGTGATACCCGTCGGCTCAAGCGACTCGGCCGAGCCGACCCAGTCGGGGCCGACCCAGCCGGGGCCGACTCAGCCGGGGGCCGAGTCGGCGGTCGGCAGCGGGTCGGGCATCCCGTCCGGGGTGGGAATCGGTACTCCCCCGCCGCGCATCAACGCCAGCACCTTGTCGATGATCAGGTTCATGTCGGCGGTGCCGCCGCTGGCCACCCAGCCGCGCAGGCCGATGTCGATAATGTCCACCGTGGTGGCGGCGCTGAGCTGCGCGGCCAGTTCGATGTCCGGCCCACCGGAGCGGCGCCCGATCTCCGCGCTCAGCTCGATCCGCCAGCGCAGCGAGACGTCGGCGAGCCTGGCCTGCACCGAGGGGGCCTGCCCGGCCAGCAGATAGACGGCGAGGACCCGCTGCGCGTCCTCGGTGATGATGCGCAGCACCGTGGCGATGACCGTGTAAAGCGCCCTCGGCACCGGAATGTCCATCGGCTGCTCGCGCATCTCGGCGATCGCACCGCGCAGGCTGGATTCGACGAAGTCGACGATCAGCGACTCCTTCGTCGGGTAGTACCGGTAGAGGGTTCGAGTGCCGACCTCCGCGGCGGTGGCGATCTGTTCGATCGTGGTCGACTCGAAACCCTGCGACTGGAACAACGCGAAGGCGTGATCGGCGATCTCCCGCCGGGTGCGCCCCATCTTGATCTCGCGAAGGCCCACGGACTTGCCCCGTTCCAGGTCGGACTCGAACACCGTTGCGATGCCAACTGACAGTGAGTGCTGGGTGGCAGTGTGCCGGTGACGGTCTCCGGCGTCCAGTGGGCAACGGAACGTGATCAAACACACGCACCTTGCGACTCCGAACGAACACTGGCAGCCTTGCCTGCATGGCACTCACTGCCATAATTTATGACGTTCCGCCTCCTGAAGGGACCTCGGTCGTGACCGACACCTCGAGCCTGCCCACCACCCGCGCCTTTCCCACCGCACGGCCGGCCGGCTGCCCGTTCGATCCGGCGGAGGACTACGCGCGGTTCCGTACCGAGGAATCGCTGACCAGGGTGTCCTGCCCGGCCGGTATCGACGCCTACCTGCTCAGCTCCTACGACGAGGTCCGCGCACTGCTCAACGACCCCCGGCTGAGTTCGCGCGCCGCGGTGTCCACGCATGTCGTCCTGGATCGGGACCTCGACGCACCGACCGTGCCCGGCTCGATCCTGCACCTGGACGGTCCCGCACACGCCCGGCTGCGCCGGATGCTGACGCCCGAGTTCACCGTGAAGCGGATGCAGGCGCTGCGCGAGTACGTCCGTGGACTGATCGACGAACGCATCGACGCCATCCTCGCCAAGGGCGGCCCGGTCGACCTGTACCAGGAGTTCGCGCTGCCCATCCCGTCGCTGGTGATCTGCGAACTGCTCGGGGTGCCCTACGCCGACCGGGACCGGTTCCAGGCCCAGAGTTCGATCCTGGTCTCCACCGACGCGGCGCCGGAACTGATGGCAGCCACCTCGCAGGAGGTTCAGCAGTACATCGCCGGACTGGTGATGACGAAGATGGCCGAGCCGGCCGATGACCTGCTCAGCAGGCTGATCCAGCGTGGCAACGAGAGCGAGACTCCGCTGACGCTGGAGGAACTCATCGTGCTCGGGCTCTCGCTGCTGGTCGCCGGGCACGAGACCACCGCCAACATGATCGGCCTGAGCACGCTCGCGCTGCTGCGCAACCCCGAACAGCTGGCCGCGCTGCGCGAGGACCCGTCGCTGGCCGAGTCGGCGGTGGAGGAGATGCTGCGCTACCTGTCGATCGTGCAGTTCGGTCTGCTGCGCAACGCCACCGAGGACATCGAGTTCGGCGACGAGACGATCCGGGCCGGCGAGTGGCTGGTCGCGGCGCTGGCATCGGGCAACCGGGACGAGTCGGTGTTCCCGAACGCCGAGAAGATCGACCTGCGGCGCAACCCCACCACGCACCTCGCCTTCGGTTTCGGCGCGCACCAGTGCATCGGCCAGCAGTTGGCCAGGGTCGAACTACAGGAGGTGTTCAGCCGGCTCTACCAGCGCATTCCCACCCTGCGGCTGGCCGTGCCGTTCGAGGAGATCACCTTCAAGGACAACGCGCTGGCCTACGGCGTGCGCGGCCTCCCGGTCACCTGGGACGCTTGAGTGAGACAACTCGATCAGCACGTGGGCAGAACAGGGGCACGTCGCATCATGCGCATCACCTTGGACGAGGAGACCTGTATCGGCGCCGGCCAGTGCGTGCTGGCCGCGCCGGAGGTCTTCGACCAGCGCGACTCCGATGGCATCGCGGTACTGCTGACCGAAACGCCGGAGGAGGACCAGCGCGCCGCCGTGGCGGATGCCGCGATCCGCTGCCCGGCGCTGGCCATCCGGATCACCGGATGACCAGCGTCGAGGGGCGGTAGGAGGCTTCCGGACCGGCTCAGGCCATGTCGCCGGGGCCGATGGGTTGCCCGGCGAGTGCCAGCAGGTCGTTGGACAGCACCGAACCCAGGGTCTGGAGGGCACCGGGAGAGAACAACGAGGAGGCCACCGTGCTGGTGGTGCAACCACTGGCCGCCGGTGCGCCGGAAAGCGGTCGCTCAGCCAGTTCAGTGCGTCCGGGTGAGCGGATCGCGGTGGTCGGCCCGTCCGGTTCGGGCAAGACCACCCTGCTGGCCATCCTGGCCGGGCTGCCGCGGCCCAGCAGCGGACAGGTGCTGTTCGAGGGCCGGCAGCCGCCGAACAACGAACCACCCACCCGGCACGGGGTAGCCGTCGTGCTCCAGGGGTTCGGCCTGGTCTCGCTGTTGACCGCGGCGGAGAACATCGCGGTGGCGCTGCGCTGCACCGGCACCGACCCCCGCCAGGCCGGCGAACTCGCCGCTGCCGCGCTGGCCGACCTTGGCCTGTCCGAACTGGCTGGCCACCGCACCGACGAACTCTCCGGCGGTCAGCGGCAGCGGGTCGCGGTGGCCAGGGCACTGGCCCTGCGGCCCCGAATCCTGCTCGCCAACGAGCCGACCGCCCAGCAGGACCCGGACGATGAGGAGCAACCACCGTGAAGTACCTACTGATGATCCACGCGAACCAGCAGACCTGGGCCGGGTTCACCGCCGAGGAGACCGCGCGGGCAATCGCCGCGCAGGACGCCTTCAACGCCGAGTGCTTCGCCTCGGGTGAGCTGATCGGCGCCTACGGCCTGGCCGGGGCGGAGGAGGCCAAGGTGGTCCAGGTGCGCGCCGGCCAGCAGACCGTGACCGACGGGCCCTACCTGGAAGCCAAGGAGTACCTGGCCAGCTACTGCCTCGTCGACGTGGCCAGCCAGGAGCGGGCCCTGGAACTGGCGGCACGGATGCCCTTCGCCCGCACCGCCGGCGTCGAGGTCTGGCCCGTTGCACACGAGGCGATCCAGCCGAATCAGACCTGAGGACCGGAGAGCCGTTGGGGTTGTCGGTACACGCGCGTCGCCGACAACCCCGGCGGTACCCGGCGGGGCTATCGTGGCGATTTCTCGGCTTCGGGAACCGGAAAATCCCGTCGATTGCGCGGTCGGGACCACAACGGAGCACTTGACTCTTGACAGTGAGCTTGGTCTAGTCCAATTGTGATCGCGGGCAGTGTTGACGAGCGGGGTCGACGGGAGGTTTCCACCAACTCGGCGAACAGTTTGTCACACCGTGCCCAGCGGACCGAGGTGTCCGAGTTCGATTCGTAGGAAGCATCACCCGCCCGGCAGGAGCATGTATGCGATTGTCCAGACCACTCTTAGCGGTAGCCTCCGCGGTCATCAGCACGGCCGCGACCGCGGGCCTGGTGTTCACCGGCGCAGCCGTCGCGAACGCGACCCCGGCGCCGCACCAGGCCGCCCCGCTGCCCCAACACGTGTTCGCCCCGTACTTCGAGTCCTACAACACCACCGACAACCCGGCGACCTTCGCCGCCGAGTCCGGTTCGAAGTACCTGACTATGGCCTTCATCCAGACCCCGGCCCCCGGTTCGTGCACCGTGGACTGGAACGGCTCGCCGACCACGCCGATCGCGA
>CAJCJE010000413.1 GCA_903970565.1 Candidatus Melainabacteria bacterium
AGGGCCGCGTCCAGTTCGGCGAGGGACTCGGCCTCGCGCGCCGCAGCGGCTGAACCGTGCACTCAATCAGTTTGCCTGACGACGATTGGTTTTAGGGTGAGTGGTATGGCAGCTGAGGGCACCGACCCAGGGGCAACGAAAACCACCGGCGGGGAGTCGGACGAGGCGAGTGAGCGGTCGAAGGAGCCGGCCGACGATCTGGTCAGTACGCGGCACACGGTGACCGTGGAGTCCGGGGAACTGCACTACACCGCGACAACCGGGCGGGTCGTGCTGCGCAGGGAGGTACTGACCAACGGCGCGTTCGACGGATACCAGGCCAAGGCGGAGGTGTTCCTCACCGCATACACCCTCGACGGGGCCGACCCGTCGAGGCGGCCGGTGACCTTCGCGTTCAACGGCGGCCCCGGTTCCTCCAGTGTCTGGCTGCACCTCGGCCTGCTCGGACCGCGCCGGGTGCTCGCCGGGGACGTGGACGACCCGGTGCCGCCGCCGTACCGCCTCGTCGACAACACCGAGACCCTGCTCGCGCACAGCGACATCGTGTTCATCGACCCGATCTCCACCGGCTACTCCCGCGCCCGTAGGGGCGAGAAACCAGCGGACTTCCACGGGTTCACCGCCGACGTGGAGTCCGTCGGCGAGGTGATCCGCCTGTGGACCTCGCGCAACGAACGCTGGCTGTCGCCGAAGTTCCTGGCCGGTGAGTCCTACGGAACGCTGCGCGCGGCCGGGGTGGCGGCGCATCTGCACCAGCGGTACGGGATGTACCTCAACGGCCTGATGCTGATCTCCTCGATTCTGGACATGGGCACGGTCCACTTCAGCGCGGGCAACGACGCGCCGTACGTGTGCTACCTGCCGACCTATGCCGCGGTCGCGCACTACCACGGCCGGCACGGCGACCGGTCGCTCGCCGACGTGCTCGCGGAGGCCGAGGAGTTCGCCGAGCGGGACTATCCGTGGGCACTGGCGCGCGGGCATCGGCTCAGTCCTCGGGAGCGGGCGGCGGCGGTGGCGAAACTGGCCGCGCTGACCGGACTGTCCGAGGCCTACGTCGACCAGGTCGACCTGCGCCCGGAACACCTCCGGTTCTTCACCGAGCTGCTGCGCGAGCAGCACCGGGTGGTCGGCCGACTGGATGCCCGGTTCAGCGGCTGGGACCACGACTACGGCCGGGAGCACTTCACCGAGGATGCCTCCTACTCGGCGATTCTCGGGCCGTACTCGGCCGCGTTCAACCACTACGTGCGCGCGGAGCTGGAGTACCGCAGCGACCTGCCCTACGAGATTCTCACCGGGAACGTGCAGCCCTGGTCCTACCAGGAGTTCGAGGGCGTCGCGGTGACCGTCGCCGACCGGCTGGCCGCCGCGATGCGGGCCAATCCGCACCTCAAGGTGCATGTCGCCTTCGGCTATCACGACGGCGCGACCCCGTACTACGCCGCCGAGCACGTCCTGGCCCACCTGGCGATTCCGCCGGAGCTGCACGGGAACATCAGCCGGGAGTACTACGAGGCGGGCCACATGATGTACGTGCACGAACCGAGTCGGCTGCGCCAGTCCGGCGACCTGGCCCGGTTCGTCCGCGAGTCGTCCAACCGGTGATCTCCGACCATCCGGCCGGCCCGCCGCATGACACGGGCCCGGCCGGATGGACCGGGACGGGGGTCAGGCCAGGGACAGGGCGATGCCGTCGAGGATGTCGTGTTCGCTGACCACCATCTCGGTCAGGCCGGCGCGGACGGCCAGCTGTTCGGCGACCGTGCGCACGATCAGCGCGCCGCCGCCGATGACGTCGACCCGGCCGGGATGGATCGCCTGGATCTCGCCGCGCTGCTCGCGGGTGAGGTCCAGCAGCCGGGTGGTGGTCCGGCGGATCTCGGTCAGCGACATGGTGGACAGGTGGATGCTGCCGGGGTCGTACTCGACCAGGCCCTGGTTGACCGCGGACAGGGTGGTCACCGTGCCGGCGACACCGATGAAGGTGCGCGCCTCCCGGACGTCCACGGCGTCGAACGCGGGGGCCAGCGCGGTCATGGTGACGTCGACGGCGGCGGCGATCTCCTCGGCGGTCGGCGGGTCGCCGGGCAGGCAGCGCTCGGTCAGCCGGACGCAGCCGATGTCGACCGACCGCGCCGCGCGCACCTCGGCGGTAACACCGTTCCAGGTGCCCAGGACGAGTTCGGTGGAACCGCCACCGACATCGACGACGACGAACGGCCCCCGACGCGGTTCCTGCTCGCCGACCGCGCCGGTGAACGACAGCCGGGCCTCCTCGTCGCCGCTGATCACCTCGGCCTCGACCCCGAGCACGTCGCGGGTCATCGCGAAGAACTCCTCGCGGTTGCGGGCGTCCCTGGTGGCCGAGGTGGCGACCATCCTGGCCAGCTGCACTCCCTTGCGCACCGCGGTGACCTGGTAGTCGACCAGGGCGGCACGGGTGCGAGCCAGGGCTTCGGGGGCGAGTTCACCGGTCGCGTCGACGCCCTGGCCCAGCCGTACGACGCGCATCTCCCGGTGCACGTCGCGCAGGGACGCGGTGCCGTCCTCGCGCACCGTGAGGTCGGCGACGAGCAGCCGGATCGAATTCGTCCCGCAGTCGATCGCGGCAACCCTGGTCATACCCGCTCCTCCTCGGCCGAGCCACCGTAGGCGCCCACGGTAGCGGGCCGAGGCGAAGACCTCTCGCTCAGTTGGTCGGCACGACCGAGCTGCCCGTGTCCGAACCGGATTTCCCGGTGGTCGTGCAGGGGGGCGGCGGGGTGCTGGTCGTGGTCGGCGGAGCGGAGGTGGTGGTCGGCGGCGTACTGGTCGTCGTCGGCGGGGTGGTCGTGGTGGTCGGCGCCGTGCTG
>CAJCJE010000414.1 GCA_903970565.1 Candidatus Melainabacteria bacterium
GACGTTGCCGACCAGCAGACCCGCCACGGTGCCGGCGATGAGGGGCCGCGAAGCATAGATCAGATACGGCCCGAGATTGTCGAAGATGCAGAATATCGCCCACACAGTGAGCAGCAGCGCGATGAGCATGTCAGCCCCGGCTTTCGGAGAATCGCGATGGCTGGTAGTTGCC
Organism: Candidatus Melainabacteria bacterium; assembly: GCA_903970565.1. Classification (GTDB taxonomy): domain Bacteria; phylum Actinomycetota; class Actinomycetes; order Mycobacteriales; family Pseudonocardiaceae; genus CAJCJE01. The sequence continues at coordinate 173 of CAJCJE010000414.1, forward strand.
TTTTCAATTTGGACTAGACCAGTGATCCAGATCTCACGGCAGACTAACATCGCGCCCTGGTCAGTCAAGCGCCCGAAGTTAGAAGTTACCGGTATGTCATGTACTGTCAGTGAATTTTTGGCAGCACCAGGTCTCTCTGGTTGCTGACACCAGAGACTGCTGCCTGGACCAGTGTTCCTGCCGGACCGGGGGTCGCGTTCGCGCCACTGGGCCGTTCGCCGCGGTGGTCGGGAAAGACGGCCGGATCAGGTCCTGGCTCGGAACGAAATCGGGATTGTCGACGAGGGCCGTTGCGTCGGCTGCAATGTCGCGTGTGGACAGTCTGGTGTCGGCGATCCGGCCGTGGTGAGCCGATGACGCCGACTCACCACGGCCGAGCCGGGGTCTGCCTCAGAGCTTCTTCTTGTCCAGTAGCTTGAGGAAGTCGGCCGGCTTGTCGTTGGGCATCATCTGGCTGCGCAGCCCGCCCACCAGTTCAGCCATCTTCCGATATGCCGCCGCGTCCCGCGGGGTCACCGAGATGGACCGGGTGACCATCGTGAACTTGGTGCCCGGCCGAGGGGCCTGGTTGCCGACGTTGACCACGTCGGGCCGCACGCCGCCCTCGATCAGTTCCAGGGCGTCCGCGCACCACTTGGCCAGAATCATGATGTTCTCGCCGGCCGCCTCGGGGGACAGGCAGTGGTTGACCGCGTCGGCCACGGAGATCACGGAGGTGCGGACGCCCCGGGCGGCCTGCGGCAGCAGCAGTCGCTGCAACTCGTCATTGGCGACCTCGTCGTTGGCCACGATCAGATGGTTCACGCCGATGTTGCCGACCCAGGCGACCGTCACCTGGCCGTGAACAAGCCGATTGTCGATGCGCAAGTGCTTGACGGGCATCCGCAGCTCCCTGTGTGGCGCGCGGAGTCACTCCTGCGCCGATCTGTCCCGGCGAGCATCCCGGCCCGGCGGAAATGGTCCAGGCCACGCTACCCGACCAGGCCAGTTGGTGGTGCGGACCAGTTGCGGATGACGCCGGGCCGGACCGACCAATGACGCCGCTCGCGGTGTCAGTTGACGGTGATGGTCTGCTGCTGGACGCCCCAGTTGTTCGCCTCGTCGCCGGGCAGCCAGACGTCGACGATGTTGCCCTCGATCCAGTCGCCGATGTCCGCCGCGTAGCAGGAGCCGTAGCCGGGCACGGTGAACCGGGTGCCCCACGGGATGTAGCGCGCGTCGACCGCGCAGAAGCCGAGGCCGGCGTTGTAGCCCAGCGCCGTCTGGCCGGTGTCGTTGTAGGAGGTGATGGTGTAGGTGAACTGGGTGCCGGCCGGGATCGAGTACGGCGCGAGCTGGTCGTCGGCGCCGACCACGTAGGCCGTGGAGATCTGCCCGATCGCGGTTGGGTCGGTGTCGTCCTCGCTCATCGCGTACACCTGGTAGTTCGCGTTCTGGCAGGGCGCCGAGTCGGTGACCAGGAAGCTCGACTGGCCCCAGTCGTCGATCCATTGCAGTGCCTGGCCGTTGCGGAAGGCCCGGTAGGCCACCGCGCCGGGCACCCGGTTGAAGGTGAAGGTGACCGTGCCGTCGGCGTTGAGGCTGCCGCTGATGCCGGTCGGCGCCGGCAGCCGGCTGCTGAGGTCGACCGGCGGCGCGAGCGTGCCGGGGTCGGTGCCGCCGACGATCGGTCGGGTCGGGATCGGACCGGTGTAGAAGTGTTGGCAGGCGGGCAGGTCGCCGGGACCGATCGCCGTCGCCGCTGACGCTGACGCCGCCGCTGACGAGACCGGAACGGCCAGGGTGGCGATGGTGGCGATGGTGGCGGCCAGCATGACCGGTAACCGGGTGCTGTCGATGGTGCGGTGTGTTCGGGAGAGCCGCATGGTCTTCACCCACTTCTCGAATGCGCCGATGGCCGTCCGCCGGCCGGGTTCCGGCCCGGGGTGCGGTTTCCGGCCGGCCCGTTGGCTGTTTTCCCGACCGCGAAGCCAACTCCGGGTGTGCCGGGCCCCGCTGGCCGGGAAGTGGTCGACAGACGAACCCGACGCTATGTGCGCTGGATCACAGTGGTCAATGGGTCTAGACCATTGCCAGTTGACATTCCGTCGAACGGTCCAGCTGCCCGCAGCTTTGGTCTAGACCTCGTCCGTCGAGTCGCCGATCGGACGCAGCCGCCGCAGCGGTCGACGCCGGCTCGCCGAGCCCGGTCGACCGGCTGGTGGGGCGGCTGGTGGGGCGGCCCCGTCGGCCAGGTGATAGGCAGTGCAGGTGTCACAGAGCCTGTTGCCGCCCGATGACCTTTCCCCCGACGAATCAGCCGCCCTCGCCGCGCGGAAGGCGCCCTCGCCGTGGTCACCGGGAGTGGCCACCGCGATCGGCTCGATGCCCGGTACCGATCCGGTCGAGACCGCCCGGCTGGTCTTCGGCGAGCTGCCGGAACTGCCCTGGCTGCCGGAACTGCCGGCGCGCGGTCTCGGCGCCGACCTGATCGGCCGCACGGCCGCGCTCCTGGTCGACCTGCCGTTCGAGGTGGTGCCCTCCGGCTACCGGGTCGCCGCGCATCCCGGCGCGGACCAGCGGCGCGCGATCGAACTCCTCCAGCGCGACCTCGACGCCCTCCAGGAGGCCGCCGACCATGCCGGCGGTCGGCCGAACGCGGTGAAGGTCCAGGTCGCCGGGCCGTGGACGCTGACCGCGGACATCGAACTCGTCCGTGGCCACCGGGTGCTCACCGACGCCGGCGCGCTGCGCGAGTTCGGCCAGTCGCTGGCCGAGGGTCTCACCGCGCACATCGCCGAGGTGGCCGAGCGGACCGGCGCCCCGGTCCTGGTCCAACTCGACGAGCCGACGCTGCCCACCGTGCTGGCCGGTCGGCTACCGACCCCGTCCGGCTTCGGGATGGTGTCGCCGGTCGGCTCGCACGAGGCGGTCGAACTG
>CAJCJE010000415.1 GCA_903970565.1 Candidatus Melainabacteria bacterium
CTTCGGTATCAACACCGCCATGAGCGTGCAACCGGCCAACTGCGGGTGCAACGAGGTGTACGGCGGCACCGACGGAGTGGTGCACCTGGGCCTGGGCCTCACTCCCTACACCCGTTTCGCGCTCACCTTCCTGTGTCCGGACATGGTGCTGCGCGACGACACCGGAAGTGCGCTGATCGGGACGGCGTCCGGCGCCACCACTTCCTCCGCGCCAGGCAGACGGATCAAGCGCACGAGGTCGGCGAGCTGCGGCTGCCACTGACCGGTCAACGGCTGGCTTCGTTACACCGCAAGAAGAAATCACAGTCTAGGAGGAAGATCCATGACCACACTGGTTGACCTGCGTAAGCGGGTGGACGCATACCTCGACACCTGCATCAAGAACTTCTACGAGAACGTCCCGTTCGCCCGCCACCAGCTCGACTCGGCCGACATCAACCTGGCGTACTACAAACGCCACAACATCGAGACGATCCTGCGGCTGCGGCGCAAGCGCACCATCGACGCGCTCGCGTTGCAGTACTTCACCAAGGTCGACCCGATGTCCGCCAAGCAGTGGGCGCACTACACCGACGACGAGATGTTGCACGACACGCTGTTCGCCGCCGATCTGGCGAAGGTCGGGGTGGAGAGGGACGAGATCTACAGCACCGAACCACTGCTGGCGACAAAACTGCTCACCGGCTACCTCCAGTACGGCATCGAGTTCGAGGGCACCCCGATCGCGCTCATCGCCAGCGTGTACTTCGTGGAGTACACCACGACGCGCACCCAGCCGAAGTGGCTGGACAACCTGGAGAAGTCGCTGGGCACCGAGAAGATCAAGGGCCAGCGGGCGCACGTGGGTACCGACCTCGACGACGCGCACGACGACTTCGTCTGGAGCGTGTTGGAGAAGTTGGTGCACAGCCCGGCGGACGAGGCCAAGGTGCTGGCGCATCTACAGGACATCGACCGCCTCTGGGTGATGTACTTCCGCGAGCTGTACACGCTGACCGTCACCCCGGAGGTCTCTCTGCCCGACGCCATCCCGGATCAGGTCAAGATCGGTGTCTGAGATGGCAACGCGGCTCGCCTCGGCGAGCGACGGTCGCGACGAGCCCACCACCGGTAGCGCGCGGGCCGACCGGCCCTTGGCCACCAGGATCATCAACCTGGTGTCGGCCGATCTGACGGCCGAGCGCGAGAAGTGGCTGATGGACGGGCTCGTCGCGGCCCTACCCAGCTTGCGGATGGCGGAGCTGTTCGCGCAGCGCCGCACGATGCTGCGGGATGTGGACCTGGTGACCATCGCGGTCACCGGTAACGGCGATGGTCCGGACGAGGTCGCCGGGTCGGGTGGTTTCGTCGGCGACCTGGTCGGATTTCTCGCCTCCAAATGGACGGTGTCGGCGAGCGACGAGGAGTTCCTGCACATCACCTCGCAGTTCGTCGCCGAGGGTCATCGCTACGGCCGGGTCTTCCGGTCGAGTTGGGCCGCCCATTTCTCCGAGGTGTGCCGGCGGCAGGGCGACTGTCCCCGGCTCAGCGTCCTGAAGACGTGCAACCCAGAGGTGTACTGCGCGATGCGGGTGTTCACCCGACTCTCCGGCATCACCATGTTCCCGGACATCGACGCGCCGGTACAGGACCCGGACCTGACCATTCGGGCGGGCGAGATCGCCAGGGCCATCGCGCCCGAACACCGTTTTTCGGGCCGGACCGGCATCATCCACGGCGTCGGCGTACCGGAGGACCTCTACCCGACCATGCCACTCGCGGCCGACCAGCGGGTGAACGACTACTTCACGCGCACCACCGGTCCGACCGACCGGATGCTGTGTATGCTCTCGATCCCGTCGAAAGCCATCGCCGAGCGCGTCCTGCGTGCGCTCGGCGCGCCGGAAATGTTCGCCGAGACCGGGTGAGATCCACGCGCGTCAAGACCATTCCTGGGGCCTTTGGAGGCAACGGATGTCGCTACCAGAGCACACTCGGTTCCCGAACCGGTGCTGGCGCACGAATCGGTCTTCACCTGGCAGGCCCCGCCGCTGAAGATCGGGCTGGGCGCCACCGGTGAGATCGGCTGGGAGCTGCGCCGCCTCGGCCTGCGCTCGGTACTGCTGGTCACCGATCCCGGCTTGGTCCGCATCGGCCTGCCCGACCGGGTCCGTCGGCTGATCGAGGCCGAGGGCATCGCCGTGCGGATGGTCGACCGAGTGCGGATCGAGCCGACCGACGAGGGCTGTGTCGAGCTGGCCGCCGAACTGTCCGATGTGGACTTCGATGGTTTCGTCGCGGTCGGTGGCGGCAGTTCGATCGACACGGCGAAAGCACTCAACCTGCTGCTGGCCTATCCGGACATCGGCCTGCGCGAATACCTGAACAGGCCCATCGGCGACGGCCGCCCCGTCCCCGGCCCGCTGCGTCCGCTGGTGGCGATACCCACCACCGCCGGCAGCGGCAGCGAATGCACCGCGATGATCGCGTTGGACATCATTTCCGAACGCACCAAAACAGGCATCGCCGACCGGTACATCACCCCGTCGCTGGCCCTGATCGACCCGCTGAACACGCTGACCCTGCCGCCGGCCGTGACGGCGGCGGGCGGCTACGACGTGCTCACCCACGCCTGTGAGTCCTACACCGCCCGGCCCTACGACAAGCGCCCCCGCTACGCCTCGCCGGGTGATCGACCGATCTACGTCGGTGCCAACCCGATCAGCGACGTATGGACCGAGCAGGCGCTCGCGCTGTGCGGCGAGTACTTCGTACGCGCGGTGGTGAACCCCTACGACCTGGAGGCCAGAGAGGGAATGAGCCGAGCGGCGGCGTTCGTCGGCGTCGGTTTCGGCAATGCCGGCACTCATATTCCGCACGCCGGCGCCTATCCGATCGCCAGTCTCGTCACCGACTACCAGCCGCGTGACTATGTCGTCGACCACGCATTCGTGCCCCACGGGGAAGCCGTCGTCGCGACCGCGCCGGCCACTTTCGAGTTCACCTATCCCACGTCGCCGCAACGCCATCTGCGGGCCGCGGAACTGCTGGGCGCGAACCTCGCCGGCAGCAGCCGGCGAAACGGCGCCGACGTGCTGCCGCAGATTCTGGTGGAGCTGCTCGGAGCCACCTCGGGTCCGCACGGTATCGACACCTTCGGCTACCACGCCAAGGATGTGCCCGCGCTGGTCGAAGGCGCCCGCAAACAACAACGACTGCTTTCCTGCTGCCCGCGAGAGGTCAGTCCCGAGGATCTCGACCGAATATTCCACGCTTCGCTCTGAACCCGTGGCCGAGCCAAGGCCCGGGACGACGAGCTTCCTACGGAGGCGATCACGATGTCCGACACGACACTGCCCCGGTTCGGTGCGATCATCGGTGGAAAGCGCGTCGACACCGTCGCGGACATCGAAATCCTCGACCCGTCGACGGGCGCGCCGTGCGCCCTGGTCAGCCGTGGTACCGCGGTCGAGATCGACGCGGCCGTCGCGGACGCCCGCGCCGCCTCCGAGCAGGGCTGGCGGGACACGGCCGCATCCGTACGGGCCGGGGCGTGTCGCGCGCTGGCCGCCCAGATCCTCGACCATGCCGCCGAACTGACCGAGCTGGAGACCCTGGACACCGGCAAACCGGCCAGCCAGGCGGCCGAGGACGTCCGGGTCGCCGCGCGGTACTTCGAGTTCTACGCGGCCACCGTCGAGACGTTGTTCGGCGCCACGCTGCCCTCCGAGCGCAACGTGCTGGCCTACACGCTGATCGAGGCGCACGGGGTGAGCGCGCACATCGTCCCGTGGAACTATCCGATCCAGGTCGCCGCGCGCACGCTGGCGCCGGCGCTGGCCACGGGCAACGCCTGTGTGCTCAAACCGGCCGAGGATGCTCCGCTGACTCCGCTGCGGCTGGGCGAACTCGCCCTGGAGGCGGGTTTCCCGCCGGGCGTGCTCAACGTCGTGCCTGGTTACGGCGAGGAGGCCGGCGCCGCTCTCACCGCGCATCCCGGCATCGACCACCTGTCGTTCACCGGGTCACGTGAGGTCGGCGAACTGGTGATGATCGCCGCGGCGCGCAACATCGTGCCGGTCACCCTGGAGCTGGGCGGCAAGTCGCCCCAGCTCGTGTTCGCCGACGCCGATCTGACCAGAGCCATACCGTCGATCGTCTCGGCGATCACCGAACATGCCGGGCAGAACTGCTCGGCGGGTTCGCGGCTGCTGGTGCACGAATCGGTGCACGACGAGGTCGTCGCCGGGGTGCGGGCGGCCTTCGAGGCGATGCGGATCGGGCCCGGTCGAACCAACCCCGACCTCGGTCCGCTGATCTCGGCCAAGCAGCGTGGGCGGGTGCTGGGCTACGTCGAGCGCGGTCGCGACGTGGCCACCCTCGTCACCGGCGGTCAGCCGCTGGATGATCCGGCGCTGACCGGCGGGTTCTTCGTCCGACCGACCCTGTTCAC
>CAJCJE010000416.1 GCA_903970565.1 Candidatus Melainabacteria bacterium
GAACTGGCAGCCGTAGTAGGCAGGGTCGTAACGCACGAACCCCTCCCCCGACCACATCCGAACCCGTCACCACGACGCCTACAAGCTGGCGCGGAGGTGAGCGGTTTCCCGCCGTTCGATCTCCTGTGCGACCGACACCGGATCGACCGCGCTGATGTAGTACTGATGCACGCTCGGCTCCCGCTGGCCCGCGCCCGGTTGGAGACGTGACCGCAGCGTCTCCCACTGGGCCGGGGAGAACACCGGTTCGGGTTTGCCGGTCTGGTTGAGCACCGTGGTCACACCGGGTTGCAGCCAGCCGCCGTTGTCGTACCAGTGATCGGCCAGTTCGTGTCCTTCGGCGGCGGCCGGGCTGCCGTAGCGGCCCTTGATGTAGTTCAAGCCCCACTGGATCTGGTTCGCATAATCGCCCAGCGCGTACGGGTGCCCGTGGCCCAGGGCTTGGGGAATGCCGTAGGCGCCGGAGGTGGGGTTGACGGCGTTGGCGTTCCAGCCGGATTCCTGATTCCACAACGCCACCAGCGGCGGCATCTGATCCTGGCCCCAGCCGAACGCCGCCAGGTGACTGGCCGCATACGCCTGGGCCGCTGCGACTGACCCGCTCTGTGGTGGGACCGAGGCGGCCGGGCCGCTGGCTTTCGGGGCACTGGCGTCCTTCGCGCCGAGGAAGCCGAGGATGTCGTTCTCGATCGTGGTCACGAACCCGGTCACGGCCTGTTTCGCGATCCCCGGCGTCCCGTTCGGGGCGTTGGGGATCACGTTCACCAACGGCGCGACGACGTCACGGAAGAACGACCGCGCCGCGTCCTGCAGGCCGCCGTCGACCACGTTCGAGACCGCGTCCCACCCGGAGCGGGCCAGGGTGCCGATCCCGTTGAGGGTGTTGCTGATCAGCCCACCCAGCCCGAACGCGGGCACACTGCCGACCATGCTCGGCCCGCTCCCGCCGTTCCTGCTCCCGCCGTGGGTGGCGTTCAGGGCGGTGATGCCGGCAGCACCACCCAGCGCGGACGTGGCGGCCACGGTCAACACGCCCTCGCCGGGAGTGAGCAGCGCGTGCACGGTGTCCCCGCTGCCGAAACCGGGGACGATGCCGCCGGTGGCGAAGGTGGGCAGGTTCGGGTCCGGGACGTTGGGGATGCCGCTGATGCCGACGACCTTGAGGAGGTCGTTGATGCCCTTGATCAGGCCGTTGTTCAAGATCGTCCGGATGACGAACTCGATCGGCGTGCCGAAGACCTTCTCGATCCCGGACCAGATCGACTGAATCCCCGACACCGCAACCGAAAACGCGATCTTCAAACCGTCGAGCGCGACGCCGAACGCGGCCCAGATCGGCTCGATCACATGGTGATAGACCGACGAAATCGCGTCCCCGAGCGCCGACCAGATCGGCAGGATCACGCTGGCGTAGAAGTAGCGCAGCGCCGCTTGCAAGATCAGCCAGTCCAGTTGCAGCCCGGTCCAGATAGGTTTGAGCACGCTGGCATACACCCACTGCACAGCCGTGCCGATCGCCAACCAGACCGGACGAAACACCGTGCCGTACAGGTAGGCCAGCGCCGCTTCCAGGATCAGCCAGTCGGTGCGCAGCTGAGCCCAGATCGGTTGCAGGACCGTGACATAGACGTCGTGCACGGCGGCACCGATCAGCACAAACCCGGCTTGAAAGATCGAGCCGAGAACACTCGTCGCCGTGGCGATGGCGTCGAACGCGGGTTTAATGGCGACCTGGTAGAGCCAGCTGAATACGGCGCCCAGGCCGCGCACGGCCAAGACGATGGGGACGACGAAGATCGCGATGAGGATCTTCGCCACGATCACCGCAGCTCCGCCGATGAAGGCGAAGACCGGTTGCAGCACGGTCGACCACAGCCAACCAAACGCGGCACCCACGGCCCTGGCCCCGGCGGCGATACCGGAGCCGATGGCAGCGAACACGGCTCCGACCTGCCGCAGGTGGGTGATCAGCAGGACGAACAGGCCGACCACGAGGGTGATCGGGGCGAACACGACGGCGAGGATCGTGGCGAAGATCCGCCAGTGCGCCACCAGCCAATCCACCGCATCCGTGACCAAGTGAATCGCACCGAGGAACACGGTTGTGAAGAAGTCGCCGATGTCGTCGACGATCGTGCGGAAGGTGGAGAAGTTCTTGTAGGCGTAGATGATCCCGGCGACGAGGCCGACGATGGCGACCGCGACGATCACGAACGGGTTCGCGTCCATCACCGCGTCGAGCGCGGCCCAGTTCCCGGTCAGCACCCAGGTGGCGATCTGCCACGCGGTCTGCGCGACCGCGACAATCTTGGCCGCAGCGGCGAAGGCCAGCGTGGCGGTCTTCAAGGCGATGAGTGCGGCGACGGCACCACCGATCGCAGCGGCGATGAGTCCGAGCCAGGTTCGGTTCTGGGCCAGCCAGGACACGAACCCCATGAACCCGTTCACCGTCGAGGTCACCACGGGCAGCAACCGCGTACCCAAGGCGATGACGAACGCGCCGATCCCGTCCTTGACCTCGGCCAGCCGCTGATTGAGCGTGCCTTGGATTGCGGCCCAACCCTTGGTATTCCCGCCGGCCTCCGTGGTCGCGCCAGCAACATCGCGGATGTTCTGCTGCACCTTCGCCGCGTTGGTGCCGGTGAGCATCAACGCAACATTCATCGTGGTCGAATCTCCGGTAGCCAGTTGCAGAGCCTGTGAATAGGTCTGGGCGGCGTTACCGCCCGATTTGAGCGCGGCGTTGAACCCATTGGCCGCGTTCTGGGAATCGGCCCACGACGTCAACAGCGCATCCTGCGCAGCCGGCATCGCCTTGAGTTCAGTGCGCCACTGAGCGAGCGCGGTCGTCCCGGCGGCGTAGCCGTTTGCGACCTGTTGCAGCGCAGGCGGAAGCGCGGCATATTCGGTTTTCGCGTCAGTGGCCGCGAGCTTGCTCTGGTTGAAGGCGTTGAGCAGCGTGGTGCCGGCAGGCCCGAGGTGGTGCAAGATCGCGGTGGAGATTTCCTCCATCGTGCCCTGCACCCCGGTCTTCCCGAGTTGCTGCGAGAGCTGGGCGGAGCTGATGCCGAGGGAGGCGAGTTCCTTGGTCATGCTCTCGGTCGGGTTGGACAGATGCGAGATCGCGTCCGCGAGGTTGTCCGCCGACTGCTGCGCCGACATACCCTCGGCGGTCATCCCGGCGATATCCCCGGTGATCTCGGGCAGGCTCAGGTGCAGGGCGGCGGCTTTAGGCAACACGGCGGCCATCGCGCCGGTCAGGTCTTGGAAGGTGGTTTTGCCGTCGGAGACGGCGGTGATCAGCTGGGAGGTGACCAGGCCAGCCTGGTTGGCGTTGTCGCCGTAGTCCCGCAGGACCGTGGTGACGGCGTTGGTGACG
>CAJCJE010000417.1 GCA_903970565.1 Candidatus Melainabacteria bacterium
CAGCACGCCGACGGCGGGGAGGTCGGGACGCAGGGCCCGGATGGCGTGCAGGCAGTCGCCGAGATATCGGACGGTCAGGGCGGGCGGCAGGGTAACCGGATGGCCGCGCAGCAGCCGGGACAACACCGGCTGGGCAGCCAGGTAGGCCTTGCGGGCGGTGCGCCGCAGCGGGTCGGGACGCAGGTAGCGCAGGCCGGTCCGCAGGTAGGTGGGCAGCGGGGAGGGCAGGGTGTCCATGCTGCCGACGGCGAGCACGAGGGCGTCGATTCGCGGCAGCAGCGCCCAGATGTTCGGGTCGCCGGCCAGGGCCCACCAAGCGTCCCGGGCCGTCCAGCCGAACCCGGCGAACAGGTGGGCCCGGCCGCCGAGCCGCGCGGCGGCCAGGTTCGGCCACAATCGGGGATCGTCGGCGGGCATCGCGTCGGTCGGGCCGTGGAAGGCCAGTGAATCGGCGAGGACCAGCAGCCGAGGACCGGTCAGGTGCGGCTGCGCCACGTCGAGCGTGGTTTCGACGAGGACGGCCGGGTCATCCGGTGATCCCGGCGTTGTAGACCGCCAGTCGCCACTGGGTCTGGCCGGGGCGGCGGATCAGCACGCTCCAGTGGCAGTTGCCGATCCCGGCGAACTGCGGCCACGCCGAGAGCGGCAATCCGAGCAGTTGGGAGACCAGACCGGTGATCAGGCCGCCGTGCGCGCACAGCAGCGCGGTCTCGGTGAACTCCTCGTCCAGTTCGGTGACGAGTTCCTTCGCCCGCGCGGCGACCTCGACCCGGCTCTCACCCTCGGGCGGGGCCAGCGTCGCGTCGGTCTGCCAGGCCTCGGTCATCCCCGGCCACTCGGCCTCCACCTCGGTGAGGTTCAGACCCTGCCAACGACCGAGATTGGTCTCCCGCAAACGTTTGTCAATACGCAGCGGAACACCACTGGCCTCGGCGAACACCGTTGCGGTGTCGGCGGCCCTGCGCAGGTCGGAGGCGACCACGATCTCCGGATCGAACCGGGCCAGCGCGGGCACCGCGAACCGGGCCTGGTTCCAACCGGTTGGCGTCAGCGCCGAGTCGAGGTGCCCCTGCCAACGGCCGGCGGCATTGTGATCGGTCTCACCATGCCGCCACAGCACGACTCGGCGCAGTGTCACCTGGTCAGACCCTCTTCGGTATCGACCGGGACCTCGACTCGCGCCTCGTCGGTTTCGCCGGTCTCCGGGTCGAACTCGATCTTCGGGCAGTCCTTCCAGAGCCGCTCCAGCGCATAGAAGGAACGCTCCTCGGAGTGCTGCACGTGCACGACGACGTCGACGAAGTCCAACAACACCCAGCGGCCCTCACGGGCGCCCTCGCGGCGGACCGGCTTGGTGCCGGCCGCGCGCATCTTCTCCTCGACACCGTCCACGATGGCGCCAACCTGGCGCTCGTTGGGTGCGGAGGCGATCACGAAGCAATCGGTGATGATCAACTGTTCGGATACGTCGAGCACCATGATGTCGTGCGCCTTCTTGTCGGCCGCCGCGTTGGCGGCGACCAGCGCCAGCTCGCGGGACCTGTCGGTGGCTGCCACGTTTCTCCTCATCAAACTCGACTCGTTCGGGGCCCCAGGGTACCTGGAGTCGGCAGACCGGTTGTCCGGTCTCCTGATCGACGTCGCCACCGGTCGTCCCCGGTCGCGCGGTCGTCCCTGTCGCGCCTGACTACTCGTCGTCGGTGCGTTGGTAGAGGCCCCGTTTGGAAATGTACTGGACCACCCCGTCCGGGACGAGGTACCAGACCGGCAGTCCGGCGGCCACCCGCTGCCGGCAGGCGGTGGAGGAGATCGCCATCGCCGGCACCTCGACCAGGGACACTGCGCCGTTGGGCAGATGCCGGTCGTCGAGCTGGTAGCCGGGGCGGGTGACGCCGATGAAGTGCGCGGCGTCGAAGATGTCGTTGACCTGGTGCCAGGACAGGATCTGCTCCAGCGCGTCCGCGCCGGTGATGAAGTACAGCTCGGCGCCGGGATAGATCTCGCGCAGTTCGCGCAGGGTGTCGATGGTGTAGGTGGGGCCGCCGCGGTCGACGTCCACCCGGCTGACCGAGAAGCCGGGGTTGGACGCGGTGGCGACGACCGTCATCAGGTAGCGGTCCTCCGCGGCGCTGACCCCGACGACGTCCTTCTGGTAGGGCTGCCCGGTCGGCACGAACACGACCTCATCGAGCTCGAACCGGGACTGCACCTCGCTGGCCGCCACCAGGTGTCCGTTGTGAATCGGATCGAAGGTGCCACCCATGATCCCGATCCGCCGTCTGCGCGACATGATCGGTGAGCGTACGGCCCGTCGACCGTTTTGGCGCGGGCCGCGGCGTTGCGGGTGACCAACATCGCCACCCGCAACGCCGACTCCTCCGCTGATGAGCAGGCGCTCAGAGTTCCGGCGCGAGTACCTCGTCGGTGCCGACGCGCAGCACCCGGATCGCCTCCATCGGGCAGGACTCGGCCGCGGCGAGCACGTCCTCGTTCGGCTCGACCACCTCGTGCACCGGCACCGAATGGCTGTCCTTCAGCGCGAAATGGCTCGGCACGGTGCCCACGCACACCGCCGAACCGATGCACAGTCCGGCATCGACGGTGATCCGCCAGCGTTCCTCGGTCATCTTCGGTCCTCTCTCACCAGGCCACCGGCAGCGACCGTACGCCGCGGATGAGGCGGTCGGTACGCCATTCGACCTGCTCGGCGGGCAGGGCGAGGTGCAGGGTCGGCAGCCTGCGGACCAGGGTGGCGATCGCGATCTGCATCTCCATCCTGGCCAGTTGGGCGCCGAGGCAGTGGTGGATGCCGTGGCCGAAGGCGACGTGCTGGTTCTCCGAGCGGGCCAGGTCGATCTCCGTCGGACGCTCGAACGCCGACTCGTCCCAGTTCGCCGAGTTCATGTCGACCACGACGGCATCGCCCGCGGCGATGTGCTGACCGCCGAGTTCGAGATCCTCGGTGGCGATGCGGGGGAACCCGGCCGACGCGCCGAGCGGGACGATCCGCAGCAGTTCCTCCACCGCGCTGGGCACCAGCGCCGGATCGGCCACCAGCTGATCCCAGAGGCCGGGGGTGGACAACAACAGGTAGATGAAGTTGCCGGTCTGGTTCGCGGTCGTCTCGTGTCCGGCGACCAGCAGGGTGACGCCGAAGGTGACGAGCTCCTCCTCGCTGAGGCGGCCGTCGCTGTCTCGTGCGGTGACGAGTTCGCCGAGCAGGTCGTCGCTGGGTTCGCTGCGGCGAACGGCGATCAGACCGGCCAGGTACTCGTTGAGGTTCACCCTGGACTGGCGGATTTCCTCTTCGTCGCCGGCCAGCGCCAGCAACAGGTCGGTCCACCGGCGAAAGCGCTCGCGGTCGGCGAAGGGCACGCCGAGCAGTTCACAGATGATCGTGATCGGCAACGGCCAGTTGAGCGATTCGGCGAGGTTGCCGGGCGATCCGGCGGCGATCATGGTGTCCAGCAGGTCGTCGACGATCTGCTGGGTCCGTGGCCGCAGCCGCTCGATCCGGCGGGCGGTGAAGGCCTTGGCGACCAGTTTGCGCAGCCTGCTGTGCTCCGGCGGGTCCATCGTCAGGATGCTGGGGTGCGTCTGCACCAAGGGAACCGGCCTCGGCACGTCCTTGCCGACGGTGTTCGTGCTGAAGCGGGGATCGGCGAGCACGGTCTTCACGTCGTCGTAGCGGGTCGCCAGCCAGGCGTCGCCGCCGTAGGGCATGGTCACGCGCAATACCGGCTGCTCCCGCCGAAGCTCCGTGAGCTTGGGATGCACCGAAAGTCGCTCAGCGGTGGCGAATGGGTAAGGCGTGGCCTCGTGGCTGGTCGCCGTCATGGAGCGCGTCCCCTCCTGGCATCGGGATCAGATCGATCCAGCGTTGTAAGCAAGCGCTTACAACGCTGGATCGTAGGGAGCCCGTCACAGGGGGGTCAATACGACGAGTGGGTACCGCGGCGTGATCAGGACCGGATCAGTCGGCGTACACATGCTGGGCGGAACGCTCCAACAGCACGGCGACGGCCTTGAGCACGCAGTCACTGATCACGGCCGGATCGGCGTCGGCCAACGGCTGCTTGTTGACCACCGATCGCAGCAGTCCGATGCCCAGCAGCCAGGCCAGCACCAGGTCGGCGCGGATGTCGGCGTTGGGCTCGTCGGTCAACGAGGCGAGCACTCGGGCGTAGTCGGCGCCGATGTCCTGGCGCACGGCGGAGGCGGCCTGCTCATGGGAACTGGACCGCAGCACCGCGTAGAACGGGCTCGCGTCGGCTTTGGGGGCATCCGGGGCGAGCATCAGCGCCAGCGTGCGCGCCACCAGCTTCTCCGGCGGGGTCTCGGCGATCATCTGCCGGCTTGACGTGGCCAGGGTAGCCTGGAACAGGGCGTCCTTGGAGCCGAAGTAGCGAAACAGCAGCGCCTGGTTGACCTTGGCGTGCGCGGCGATGTCGCGGACGGTGGTCTGCTCGAAGCCTCGCTCGGCGAACAGCGTGGTGGCCGCGGCGAGCAGCGCGGCCTTGGTCGCGTCCGCGTCCCGACGGCGGGCGGGTGCATCCTCGCGAGTCATGCCGACCTCCGCTTCCGCTCCCGACCCAGATGGCCCGAGCGTCCGTGGAGCTTACCGACGTTGCAGGTCAGCGGTGACCCGATCGCGAGGACCCGGCCGCGCCGAGGCGGTAGCAGACGGGTCGGAAACAGGTCAGGATGCCGAACGGATCTGACCGTCGCCCCAGACCTGCCATTTTGAGGAGGTCAGTTCCGCGAGCCCCATCGGCCCTCTGGCATGAAGTTTCTGGGTGGAGATGCCGATCTCGGCGCCCATCCCGAATTCGGCGCCGTCGGTGAAGGCGGTGGAGGCGTTGACCATCACCGCGGCCGCGTCGACCCTGGCCGTGAACTGGCGCGCCGCCGAGACGTTCTCGGTCACGATCGCCTCGGTGTGACCGGAGGAGTGTTCGGCGATGTGCGCGATGGCCTCGTTGAGCGAGTAGACCACCTTCACCGCGAGATCCAGCGAGAGGTACTCGGTGTCCCAGTCGGCGTCGGTGGCGGGCACGACATCCGGGCCGCCGACGGTCTGGGTGATGCCGTCGCCGTGCACGGTGACCCCGTGTTCGGCCAGCACGCTCAGCACGCGCGGGAGGAACCGCTCGGCGAGCGAGGCGTGTACCAGCAGCGTTTCCGCCGCGTTGCACACGCTGGGCCGGCGGGCCTTGGAATTGACCACGATCGCCTCGGCCCTGTCCAGGTCGGCAGAGGCGTCGACATACACGTGGCAGTTGCCGGTACCGGTCTCCACCGTCGGCACGGTGGCCTGCTCGACGACGGCGGCGATCAGCCCGGCACCCCCGCGTGGAATGACCAGGTCGACCAGGCCGCGCGCGGTGATCAGATGCCGCACCGAGGCGCGGTCGTGGCAGGGCAGCAGTTGCACGGCGTCGACCGGCAGGCCGGTCGCGTCGAGAGAGTCGCGCAGAATAGCCACCAGCGCGGTGTTGGACTGCTCGGCCGAGGAGGACCCGCGCAGCAGTACGGCATTGCCGGATTTGAGGGCAAGCCCGGCGGCGTCGACGGTCACGTTCGGCCGGCCCTCATAGACCATGCCCAGGACACCCATCGGCACCCGCACCTGCCGGATCTCCAAGCCGTTGGGCTGAAGTCCGCCGCGCAGTACCTCGCCGATCGGGTCGGGCAGACCCGCGACCGTGCGCAAACCGTCGGCAATGCCGCTGATCCGCGCCGGGGTCAGGGTGAGCCGGTCGAGAAGTGCTTCGGTCATGCCGGCGTCGCGTCCGGCCGCCACGTCGCGCGCGTTGGCGGCCAGGATCTCCGCCGTCCGCGCCAGCAGGGCCTGCGCCATCGCGTTCAGCGTGGCGTCCTTGCGCTGCCGGGTGGCCAGCACCAGCTCGGCACTCGCGGTTCTGGCTCGGCGCGCGGCCGCGAGCACCTGCTCGCGAAGGTCGTCCTGCTGGGGAGTCGGCAATGGACTGTCAGCCACGGCGGTCATGCCGACCAGCCTACGACCTGCCGGAGACATTGTCCGCCGCGCGGCAGCTGGCAGCTGACTGTCACCCGGATGCGCTAGACATGTACTCATGGACGAGAACGCCCTCCGGGACAGGGCCGAGCAGTTGCTTCGTCAACTGGCCGGCGACGCGGCGACGCTGCGTGCCGACCAGTGGCAGGCGATCCGCGCACTGGTCGTGGACCGGCGGCGCGCGCTGGTCGTGCAACGCACCGGGTGGGGCAAATCCGCGGTGTACTTCCTGGCCACGGCGTTGCTGCGGGAACTCGGCGAGGGCCCGACGCTGATCGTCTCGCCGCTGCTGGCGTTGATGCGCAACCAGGTACAGGCCGCGGCGAAGGCGGGCGTGCACGCGGCCACCATCAACTCGGCCAACACCGAGGACTGGCGAAGCATCTCCGAAGAGGTGGTGGCCGGGCGGGTCGATGTGCTGCTGGTCAGCCCCGAACGGCTGAACAATCCAGATTTCCGGGACACCGTGCTGCCCGAACTGACCGCGGCGACCGGTTTGCTGGTGGTGGACGAGGCGCACTGCGTTTCCGACTGGGGGCACGACTTCCGGCCGGACTACCGCAGGCTGCGCACCTTGCTCGCCGGCCTGCCGGAGCGGGTTCCGGTGCTCGCCACGACCGCGACCGCCAACGACCGGGTGGTCACCGACATCGCCGAGCAGTTGGAGGTGCGCTCGAGCGGCCCCACCGGGGAGTCGGACACCGGCACGCTGGTGCTGCGCGGCGCGCTCGACCGGGAGAGCCTGCACCTGGCCGTCGTGCCGATGCCGACCG
>CAJCJE010000418.1 GCA_903970565.1 Candidatus Melainabacteria bacterium
ACCCGCAGCATGGCGGTCTCCACGGACCCGCCGTACCGGCCGAGTTCACCGACCAGCGCGACGGTGTCCGCGTCACCACCACCGCCGCACGCCGCACCGACCCGGGTGAGATTCCCGTTGTGTGCCAACGCGAACGGCTCCCCGGTCTTGAGCAGGCCGGTGCAGGGCTGGGCGTTGTCGATAGTCGACTCGCCGCTGGTGGAGTACCGGACGTGCCCGATCCCGGCGTGGCCGTGCAGAGCGCCCAGGTCGGCCGCGCCGAACACCTGCTGTACCAGCCCCATGCCCCGGTGCAGGGCGAGGTCGGTGCCGTCCGCGACGGCGATGCCCGCCGACTCCTGGCCCCGGTGCTGCAACGCGATCAGTCCGCTGTAGATGAGGTGGCCGATGGGCAGGTCCGGCGCCCACACCCCGACCACACCACAGCTCTCCCCGATGCCCTCCAGCGTCATGGTCACTCCTCATGTTTTCGGCCGTGGTCGTGTGGTCGCAATTCTTGGCAATTTCCTATCGCGCGGGCATCACCCGCCCAACCGAGTGACGATCACGCAATCCCGGACCGCAACACGCCCACGTTCCCGCAGCTCAGCGGCGTTAACTTCCGAAGTCGGCCGATCGGGGGCGCCGTGATAGCGGCAGGATAAATTCCGGGATAACCCCGAGATTCCGACGGCTTCTAACTTTTGTCTCAGTAGCCAGGAACGCCAAACACAGCCTCGGGGAGCCTGCCATGAACGCCACGACCTTCGCCCGCATCGCCGCCGCTGCCGTCATCGCCGGCATCATGGCCCTCGGCGCCCAGACCGCGACCGCCTCGATCGCTCACCCCACGATCGCCGTGGTGGCCGACTCCGCCACCACCACGCCCGGCCCGATCAACGTCAACAGCGACCCGTGGGACTGAGCGCCTGGCGCCGCGGTGTCATCCCGTGGACCGGTCAGTCCTGATGGACGCCAGTTCCCGCTCGGCGGCGGCCCGTTCCTGCGCCATCCCCCGCTCGGCGAAGACCGCGACCGCCTGCTCCAGCAGGACCACCGCCCGGTTCGGCTCGCCGAGCCCGACCAGGGTCGCGGCCAGTTCGCGGCGGACCACCGCGACACCGGCCTGGTCCATGATCCCTTCCCGCACCACCAACGCCTGCTCGAACGACGCCCGCGCCTGGTCGTGTCTGCCGGCCGCGGCCCACACCTGGCCGAGGTTGTACAGCAGATGGCCCTCCCCGATCACGTCGCGGCGCAGCCGCACGATCCCCAACGCCTCGGTCATGGTCTGGATCGCGTTGTCGTGGTCGCCTGACAGCGACTGGACCTGCCCCGTCCGGCGCAGGGTGTGCGCGATACCTCCCAGGTAACCCACTGCCCGGTAGATCTCCATCGCCTCGGCCAACTGCACCCGCGCCGTCCCGGTCTGCCCCTGGCGGATCAGGATGAGGGCACTCTGGGTCAGCACGCTGGCGCGGCCCACGACATCGCCCACTCCGGTGAATCCACGCAACGCCGACTCGTACCGGGCGAGCGCGCCGCCGTCGTCCCCGGCCTGCCGGTCGAGCAGGGCGAGGTCGCGGCGGCACAGCGCCAGGCCGTGCTCGTCCCCCAGTTCCAGGAACAGCTTCTCCGCCTCGGTCAGCGCGGTCCTCGACCGGACGGGCTGTCCCCGGTTGATCTGCAACGTCCCCAGCGACCCCAGCAGCGCGGCCGTACCACGCACGTTGCCCGCCGCGCGGGTCACGGCCAGAGCGACCTCGTGGGTCTTCTCCCAGTCGTCGAGGTAACCGCGCGTCTCGAACAGGGTGACCATCGTGACCGCGAGGTCCCAGCACACTTCGTCGAGCCCGACCTTCCCGGCCTGGCTGATCGCGGCGGTGAGGTTGGCCTGCTCACCGTCCATCCAGTCCAGCGGTTTGGCGAGTGCCTCGTCCAGGTAGTCCGCCGGCAACTCCCAGCGCGGCGCGGCGCCGTGCAGCACCATGAAGTCGCCGCCGTAGATGCGACGGTGCGCCTGCTCGGCGAGTGCCAACCAGCCGCCGGCAAGGCGGGCGGCAGCCGCTGTCTGGTCCTCGGGCGCGATGTGCTGGGTGAGCTGCTCTCGCGCGAACAGTCGGATGATGTCCTGATAGCGGTAGCGGAACTCGCCCGTGCTCGTCATCTCCGCCACGTCGAGCATCTGCATGTCCACCAACGGTTCCAGCAGATCCGACGGGTAGGGCCGACGGTCATCGAGCACCGCGCCGGCCCCCCAGCCCGGCAGGGTCGGCCCCTCGGACAGGCTGAGCAACGCGAACAGTCGCCGGGACTCCCGATCGAGGCCGTCGTGGGTCAGCGAGAGGCTGGCGCGGATGGTCATGTCGCCGTGGGACAGCTCGTCCAGGCGGTGCCGCTCGTTGGCCAGCCGGTGCACCATCGACGCCAACGGCCAGTGCGGGCGGGCGGCAAGCCGGGCCGCGACGATGCGCAACGCCAGTGGCAGGCCGCCGACTCGTCGGACGAGCGCCTGCGCCGCCTCCGGTTCCCGACTGACGCGCTCCACCCCGACCACCTGGCCGAGCAGGT
>CAJCJE010000419.1 GCA_903970565.1 Candidatus Melainabacteria bacterium
CCGCCTCGGACAGGCCGGTCTCGTCGCCGCGGTCGGCGCGCGCGAGCACGGTGATGGTGTTGCCGCGCAGCCGCAGTGTCGACTTGACGATGCCGTCGACGGCATCGACGGCGCCGCGCAGGGTCGAGCGCAGCGAGCGGCGGGACACCCCCGCGGTGAGCCCGGTGTCGCCGGCGTCCAGTGGCAGCACCGTCGCCTTGCCGGGGATGAGCGCGGCCAGCAGCAGCACCAGTCCGGCCAGCGCGACGACACCGGCGACGACCGCGACCACCAGGTCACGCCAGTGCGCCCGGTGCAGGTCGCCGGCGACGGCCTGGTAGCTGATGAACGGAGGCCGGCCGGTGAGCAGCTGGATGCTGACGATGGCGACCAGCACGCAGGCGGCCAGCAGGATGAGCGCGGTCAGCGTGGCCGCGACACCGCGCCGTGGTCGGCGGATCACCGCACCCTCCCGGTCCTGGTGGTCACCGGGCTGTGCAGCGCGGTGACCGTGATGTTGACCCTGGTCACCCGGAGTCCGGTGAACTCCTCGACCCGGCGCATGAGCTGGCCGCGCACGTTCTCGGTGGTGGTGGCGATCGAGGTCGGGTAGACCACCGAGATCCACACGTCCAGTGTGGCCCGGTCGCCGATGACGTTCGCGGTGACCTTGGCGGCATTGTCCAGGTCCTCGCCGGCCAGTGCCACGCCGAACATCCGCCTGGCGACGCCGCCGACGTCCGCGACCTCGCTGATCGCGTGTACGGCCAGTCGTTCGACGGTGCGCTGGGCGATGGTGGTGGAACCGCGCTCGGCCGGGTCGCCGAGCCTGTCGCGCACCTCGCCCGGCCCGGCCTGCGCCGGTACCTCGGGTATCGGGGGGGCCGTGGTTGGCGAGCTGGTCATGGCCGGCTCAACCCCGGTCCCGGCCGGTGAACTGGGACAGGTCCAGCTTGCCGTCGATGAACCGGCCGACCAGCAGGCCCAGGGCGCCGAGCACGAGCACGATCAGGAACGCGCCGAAGCCACCGAACGCCGCGGCGAGGCCAAGCGCGATCCCGGACAGCAGTCCCAACATGGTGGCATTCATTCCGGGCTCCTCTACTGCACTCGGCCGGTGTCGGTCCGAGAGGTGTCGTCGTCATCGCCGGGCAGGTACACGTCGTTGACGTTGATGTTGACCTCGACCACCTCAAGACCGGTGATCTGCTCGATGGCGGTGATCACGTTCTTGCGGATGGTGCGGGCGACGTCGGTGATGGCGACGCCGTACTCGACCATGATCTCCAGATCGACCGCGGCCTGCTTCTCCCCGACCTCGACCGTGACGCCCTGGCCGACGCTGGCCGACGCGCCGGGAATGCGCTCGCGCAGGGCGTTGAACGCGCGTGCCGCGCCACCACCGCCGAGGGAGTGCACCCCGGAGACCTCGCGGGCGGCAAGGCCGGCGATCTTCTGCACGACGGTGTCGGAGATGGTGGTGGTGCCGAAGGTGGTCACCAGCTGGCTCGGTTTGGCCACCTCGCCGGAACCAGCGCCGGAACCACTGCCGGAAATGCCGCTGGGAACGCTGCCGGGAACCTCAACGGCCGTCCTACTGGTCGGCTTCGTCATCGCTGCCTCTCCTTGGTCATTCGGGGGTGTTGTCAGGTAGGAACCGGACGCGGGGGAAACGTCACGGGTGGATCATGGATTTGCCCTCGTCGAGTTCGGCCCGGCCACCGCGCCGGTCGACGGCGCTCGCGTCGATGTCGGTCACCACCAACCGCAGCACCGCGTCCGACCAGGCCGATTCGTCCAGGACGGCGCGCAGGGCGCGCTGCACACGGTCCAGCAGCGGCGGCAGCGGCAACTCCATTGCCACCACACGGATCTCCACCGTGTCCTCGGCGACGTCGACGGCCATCGTGTCCAGGTCCCACCGCACCCAGGCGGCCGGCTGGCCGGCGGGCGTCGCCGGGCGCAGGCCGGACTGTTTGCCGAGTACGGCGAGCAGTCGTTCGGTCAGTTCGGTCACCGCTCTGGTCGCCATCAGCGCGACCCCAGTCCGGCCAGTTCGATGTCCAGCACGGACACGATCACCGAGCTGACCGGTAGGCCGGTCGCGGCCCGGACCTCGGCGGCCACCGCGCGCTGCACCCGCGTGGCCACCGAGGCAACCTGGTCCTGGCCGGAGGTGACCAGGTCGATCTCCACGCGCAGGCTGGCCACCCGATCCGGGTCAAGGCTGACCCGGACGCCTTCGGTCGGCGCCGGATCGAGGCCCTTGAGCTGTTGGCGGGCGGTGCGCACCAGCGAGCCGACCAGGCCGGCGAGGCCCGGTTCCAGCCGGACCACCCCCGGCACCTCGCGCGCGGCCCGCACCGCGACGGCGGCGACCACCGGTACCGCGATCCGCGCCTCGCAGCCGGACACGTCCTCGGTCGCGACACTGGCGTCAAACGTCATCACTGGCGGAATCCCTCACGTCCGGTGGAACTGGGGTCAGGTCGGGTTCGGAGCTGGTCGGATTCAGGTTTGGCAGGGGCGGGGACCTGGCCTCGGTCAGCGGTGGATCAGGTGTTCACGAGCGGGATCGGTCCTCGACGCGGATCAGGTCTGGTAGAGGTCCTCGACGGTCAGGTCGAGCCGTCCGAGGCGGACCCCGATCTGACCGGTGGCCGCCGTCGCGACGCGCTCGCGCACCACGTCCAGTGCGCCGCCGGCGACGGTGCGGTAGCTCACCGCGATGGACAGACTCACCTCGATCACCGCGCCGCCGGCCGGTAATTTGGGCCAGGCGGTGTCGATGTCGATCGAGCGCACCCGGCAGCGCCGGGACCGCACGCCCGGCACGCTGTCCGCGGCGAACCGCAGCACGGCCGCGATCGCCTGCTCGCTGACCCTGGCCGCGCCGGGTTCGGCGCTCGGCAGCGCGACCAGGTCGCCCCGGCGCGCCTCGGCCCGGACAGCGGACATGATTCGGCTGGTCAGGCCGGGCGATGGTGCGTCATCGTCGACGATCAGCAGGCCGGTGACGGTGCGCAGCATCCGTAGGCTGTCCCTGGCCGCGCCGCAGTGCCGGCAGTCCAGTTCGTGCTCGTCGGCGCGGCCGGCGTCGACCTCGTCCAGCCGATCCCACACGGTCTCGACGTCCCGGCCGCAGGGCAGTTGGTAACCCTCCGTCGTCTGGTTCATCGCCACGGCGCCATCATCTCCGCCAGTTGGGCCCGTGCTCGGGCGATTCGGCCGCGCACTGCCGTGCTCGTCGCGCCGAGTGCCTCGGCGATCTCCTCGTAGGAGCGACCGTGTACCTCGCGCAGCAGCCAGCAGGCGCGTTGCTCCGCGGTCAGCTGCGCCAGCGCCGAGTTCAGCGCGGTCATCTGCGCGTCGACCTCGGCCGTGCGTTCCGGTCGCGATCTCGGCGCCAGCGACTCGTGCTCGACGAGGTCGACGTCGGAGGTCGGCCGTCGGGCGCGGATCACGTTCAGACAGCGGTTGGTCGTGGTCCGGTAGAGCCAGCCGACGAACGCCGCGTCCTCCTGCAACTGGCCCAGCCGCCGCCAGACCACCAGGAAGACGTCCTGGACCACGTCCTCCGCGTCGCCCCGACTGGCCAGCATTCGCATGGCCAGCCGGAACATCGGCCCCTGATAGCGCAGCACCAGCTGTTCGTAGGCGGGCACGTCACCATCGCGCGCCCTGGCGACCAGGGTGGCGTCGTCCAACTCGGCCCCGACCTGTTCGGGGCCGCCCCTGACCTCGGTGGGGGTCACCATCTACGCCGATGTTGCGCTGCGCCGGCCATGATCGCCAGATCCTCCAGTCCGTGCCGCCGGGTCGAAGCGACGTCACCGTTCAAGACACCGCCGTGGCCCGATCGTCACGGCGGTATCCAGTATCACGCCAAGTGACGGCGATCACCCGCCGAGCGAATCCCGACCGAACGGAGTACGCGATCACGAGTGGGTCGCGTACTCCGTGGTCGGGTCGGTGCGTCGGTCGTAGCGCCACAGCCGGGGCAGCGCGGCGCAGATCGCGCCGGAGGCGAGCACGCAGCCGACCCCACCGGACCAGACCGCCCGTCGCAGCCCAGGGCACCGCCACGGACCTGGCCGAGTACGGGTCCGACGTTGTAGGAGAGCACTTCCAGGCCGGCCAGCCGGCCGCGCATCTCGTCCGGAATGGTGGTGTTCCACAAGGTCACCCGGAAGATGCCGCTGTACATGTCCGCGACCCCGGACAACGCCAGGAACACGAAGGCCAGCGCGAGGTTCGGGGCCAGGCCGAACCCGACGATGGCAGCGCCCCAGGCCGCCGCGCAGATCGCGATGGCCCGGCCGTGGCGGTGCACGCCGCCCGACCAGCCGCTGGTCGCCGAGGCGAGCAGCGCGCCGACCGCGCTCGTGGAGAACAGCAGCCCCTGCGCCCACCGCGCGTGCAGCGTGGTCGCCATGAACGGCAGCAGGGCGGCCGGGGTAGGCCAGCAGCATGGCCGCGATGTCGACGAGATAGGAACCGAGCAGGTCGCGCCGGCCCACGGCGTAGCGCAGCCCGACCGCGATCCCGCGCAGGCCGAGCGCGGCGTCGGAGTCGGCGGCCGAGTTGGTGGGCAGCCGGCCGAGGCCGGCGAGGAAGGCCAGCGACGCCAGATAGCCACAGCGCCGGACGCGGCAGCGCCGCGTCGACGATCAGGCCGATGGTGGTCAGCATCAGTCCGACCTCGCAGCCCAGCGCGAGCG
>CAJCJE010000420.1 GCA_903970565.1 Candidatus Melainabacteria bacterium
CGGCATCACCTCCCAGCTGACCACCACCACCCGTTCCGGGATGGGCCAGTTCACCTTCCCCGCCGGCACCAGCTCGAACCTGCTGTTCAAGCTCTCCGACGGCGCGACCGGCGACAGTGCCACGCACTTCCAGGTGATCAGCAACACCGAGGTCGCCGGCTGGGTCACCAGCGGCAACTTCTGCGGTGCCAGTGACCAGTACAACGTGTACTTCGACATGCAGTTCAACCAGCCCTTCACCGCGCAGGGGACCTGGCAGAACTCCACGGTCAACGCCGGCGCCAAGGAACTGACCGACACCGGGAACGCGAAGAACACCCCGGCCACCTCCAAGGACAGCCACGGCAGGACCAGCACCCAGACCCCGGCGGTGCACGGCCCGACGCCGCAGACCAAGAACAAGGCGACGCCGCAGATCTCCCCGCCGGTTGCCGGCGCGGACGGTGCCTACGTCACCTTCGACACCACCAAGAACCCGACCGTGCTGGCCAAGGTCGGGCTGTCCTACGTGAGCACGGGCAACGCGGCGGGCAACCTGAAGGCCGAGAATTCGGGCTGGAACTTCAACCAGGTCAAGACCAACGCGCACAACTCGTGGAACACCATGCTCAACCGCATCCAGATCGGCGGCGGCGGCACCACGCGCCAGACGCTGTTCTACACCGGGCTCTACCACTCGCTGTTGCACCCGAACGTCTTCAGCGACGACAACGGCGAGTACATGGGCTTCGACGGCCAGATCCACACCGTCGCCCAGGGCCATGCGCAGTACGCCAACTACTCGGGCTGGGACATCTATCGCGACCAGGTCCAGCTCGCCGCGATCGTCGCGCCGCAGCAGACCAGCGACTCGATCTCCTCGATGATCAACGACTACGAGCAGAGCGGTCAGCTGCCGAAGTGGGCGTTGAACGACGGCGAGAGCTACGTGATGGTCGGTGACCCCGCCGACTCGATCATCGCCGACGCCTATGCCTTCGGTGCCAGGGACTTCGACACCAAGACCGCGTTACAGGCGATGCTGGCCGAGGCCGACCAGACCAGCAACATCCGGCCGGGCATGAACTACGACCAGTCCGTGGGCTACCTGCCGATGGACGGCACCTACGGCTGCTGCAACTTCTACGGTCCGGTCTCGACGCAGTTGGAGTACGACACCGCGGACCACTCGATCTCCACCTTCGCGGCGGCACTGGGTGACAGGACCGATGCCGCGACGATGGCGGCTCGGGCACAGAACTGGACCAACGTGTTCAACCCCGGCACCAACTACATGGAGCCGAAGTACCTCAACGGTCAGTTCGAACCCGGCTTCACGCCGAGCAGCAGCAACGGTTTCGTCGAGGCCGACGCCGCGCAGTACACCCCGATGGTGCCCTTCGACATCAAGGGTCTGGCCACCGCGGCCGGCGGCAACGCCGCCTGGCAGGGCCGGCTGGACACGCTGATGAGCAACATCTCCGACCCCGGTTCGGCCAATGCGGACCTGTCCAACGAGCCGAGCATCGAGATCCCCTGGGAATACGACTACGTCGGCGCTCCATACAAGACGCAGGAGGCCGTCCGCCAGGTCCAGCAGCAGTTGTGGAGCGACACCCCGGCCGGTTTCTTCGGCAATGACGACCTCGGCGCGATGAGTTCCTGGTACGTCTGGTCGGAGCTGGGCATGTACCCGGAGACTCCGGGTTCCTCCACCCTCGCGCTGGGCAGCCCGGTGTTCACCAACACCCTGATCCACCTGGCTGACAACAAGACCCTGACCATCAACGCGCCGAAGGCGGCAACGAACGCGCCCTACGTGCAGAGTCTGACCAACAACGGCAAGACCTGGAACAACGCGTACCTCCCGCCGACCGACCTGACCACGGGCGGCACGCTGAACTACGCGCTGGGCACCACCCCGAACACCAGCTGGGCCAGCTCGGCCTCGGCGGCTCCGCCCTCGGACACCACCAACCTGCTGCCGGCACTGGGTTACACCAGCTCGGGTGGTCAGGTCATCGTGGCTCCCGGCTCGACCACCTCGATCAGCCTGGGTGCGCGCAGCCTGTCCAGTTCGGCGCAGTCGGTGTCCTGGACGGGAACCGCAGCCAGCGGTCTGACCGTCGGCCCGAACAACGGGACGATCTCGGTACCGGCTGACGGCGACGCCAGCCAGGCCGTCGCGGTGACCGCGCCGGCGACCGAGGGCCGCTACCTGGTGACCTTCGCGTTGACCTCCTCGACCGGTGTCAAGCTGCCCAACGCGCTGGTCGAGGTGGACGTCGCGAAGCCGGGTTCGCTGTGGCCGTACTACAACGACGCGGGTGTGGTCTCCGACGGCTCCTCCACCTCGGCGAACTACGACGGCGACGGCTGGGCCTACTCGGCCGAGCAGTTGGCGGCCCAGGGCCTCACCCCCGGTAGCACGATCACCAGCGACGGGCTGAAGTACACCTTCCCGGACGAACAGCCCGGTCAGCTGGACAACATCGAGGCCGGCGGCCAGACCATCAGCCTGCCCGGCACCGCCAACGCCGCCAAGATCGGCATCCTGGGCAGTGCCACCAACGCCGATCCCGGCGCGCAGGGTGACGTCGTGGTGCACTTCACCGACGGCACCTCGCAGACCATCCAGTTCGGACTGAGTGACTGGACCCTCGGGGCAAGTTCGTTCCCGCCGGCCTTCGGCAACGTCACCGCGGCGACCACCACCTACCGGGACAGCACCTCCGGTGGGGCCGCCCAGCAGATCAAGACCTACCTGTTCACCGCGGACGCGAGTCTGACGGCGGGCAGGACGGTCAGCGGCATCACCCTGCCGGCCACGGTCGACTCGGGCCAGATGCACGTGTTCGCCTTCGGCATCGGCTGATCCCGATCGCCGTATGCCTGCTCGGCCCCGAGTAGGCGATGACTGATGGCCCGTGCGCTACCCGCGCACGGGCCATCAGCGTGTCCGAGCACCAACCTGTCATCGATCGGCGCGCGTCGCGAGGCAGCCGCGCTCTCTACGATGAAACCCGACGCGGGCGACGACCCCGCGCGAAGGGAGCAACGCGCAGATGGACGCACCAGTCGATCTTCGGTCGGACACGGTGAGCAGGCCCTCGGCCGCCATGCGCCACGCGATGGCAACGGCGGAGGTCGGCGACGACTGGTACGGCGACGATCCGACGGTCAACCGACTCCAGGACCTGGCCGCCGAGCTGACCGGCAAACCGGCGGCCGCGTTCCTGCCCACCGGCACGATGTGCAACCAGATCGCGCTGAGCATCCTCGGCCGCACCGGCCACTCGGTGATCTGTGAGGCCACCGCGCATATCGGCGACAACGAGGCGGCGTCCTCGGCCGCGCTGTCCGGTATCGCCTTTCACTACCTCCCGGCCGCCGATGCCGGGGCGCTCACCGCCGACCAGATAGCCACCGCGCTGGAACCCGACCCGTACCACGTCGAGGTCGTCGACCTGGTCGCGTTGGAGAACACCCACCAGGCCAGTGGCGGCTCGGTACTGCCGGTGGCGGAGGTCCGCGCCATCAGCAAGATCTGCGCCGAACACAACCTGCCGCTCTACCTCGACGGCGCCCGGATCTTCAACGCCTGCGTGGTCACCGGCGCCTCGATCGCGGACTACGCCGCCGAGACCACCGCGATGATGTTCTGTCTGTCCAAGGGACTCGGCGCGCCCATCGGCTCGATGCTGGTCGGCGACACCGAATTCATCACGGAGGTCCGCCGGCGCAAGATCCTCTTCGGCGGCGCCTGGCGACAGGCCGGATTCCTGGCCGCGGCCGGCATCCTTGCCCTGCAAGAAGGTCCGGACCGGCTCGCGGAGGATCACGCGAACGCGCGGCGGCTCGCCGAAGGGGTCGCGGAGATCCTGCCCGGCAGCATCGACCCGGCACGGGTGCCGACGAACATCCTGTTCATCGATGTCGCCGGACACGGGCACGGTCTACGGGAATGGGTGCGGCGACTGGCCGCGCAGGGGCTGCTGGTGACCACCATCGGCAGCCGGCTGCGGATGGTCACCCACGTCAACATCGGCCGCCAGCAGATCACCGACGCGCTGGCCGCCTGGCGCACCGTCGCCGCCGAACTGGGCACGGGCAGCAAGGGCTGAACTCCTACGTAGACGGTTGGCCGGGAACCTGCGCGGTTCCCGGCCAACCGGAGCGCTCACGCCTGGTTGAACTGGTCCGGGTCGGGGCCGGTGCGGTGCCCCTTGTCCAGCGCGGTCAACGCATCGACCTCGGCCGGGGCGAGTTCGAAGTCGAACAGGCTGATGTTCTCGGTGATCCGGGACGGGGTCACCGACTTCGGAATGACGATGTTGCCCAACTGTAGATGCCAGCGGAGGATCACCTGGGCCGCGGTGCGGCCGTGTTTGGCGGCGATCTCGGCAACCGTCGGATGGTCCAGCAGTTCGCCGCCCTGGGCCAGCGGACTCCAGGCCTCGGTGGCGATGCCGTGCTCGGCGTGGAAGGCCCGCAGTTCGGTCTGGACCAGGAACGGGTGCAGCTCGATCTGGTTCACCGCCGGCACGACGGAGGAGTTGTCCATCAGCCGCCGCAGGTGCGCGGGCTGGAAGTTGGACACGCCGATCGCGCGGGACCGGCCGTCGGAGACGATCTTCTCGAAGGCGCGCCAGGTGTCCAGATACCTGTCCCTGGCCGGAGTCGGCCAGTGGATGAGGTAGAGGTCGACGTACTCCAGGCCGAGCGC
This sequence comes from Candidatus Melainabacteria bacterium, assembly GCA_903970565.1. Classification (GTDB taxonomy): domain Bacteria; phylum Actinomycetota; class Actinomycetes; order Mycobacteriales; family Pseudonocardiaceae; genus CAJCJE01. The sequence continues at coordinate 4,706 of CAJCJE010000420.1, forward strand.
GCCGAGGCTGTGGTCGAGGGCACGCAGCGTCTCGTCGTAGCCCTGGTGGCTGTTCCACAGTTTCGTGGTGACGAACACGTCGTCGCGGTTGAGGTCGGCCTCGGCCAGCGCGGCGCCGACACCTTTCTCGTTGCGATAGGCGGCGGCGGTGTCGATGCTGCGGTAACCGGCCCGCAGCGCGGTACTCACCGCAGCGGTGGTCTCCGCATCCGGGACCTGGAACACCCCGAAGCCCAACTGCGGCATGACCACGCCGTTGTTCAGTTCAATGGTCGGAATGTCAGTCAATTCCGCGTCCTTTCCAACGATCGGCAACCATCGGACTCGCGCGCTGGTTACGCACGCGATAGTTGCATACGCCTGATACTGGCGTAAGCAATCTTGACTCGCAACCTGACCGGATTGAGGTTGCTCACGTCGATGCGCTGACCGAAGTGTTCCCGCTGACCAGCGAACCGAAACGTGCTCGGACGGCTAATTTCAGTCTTCACTGACGTTATCGTGTAAATCATTCAACGAGTTGGGTTTTCTTGACCGGGCGATCGGTCCAGGTCTCGGTGCGGTCGCGCCGGCCGCGCAGGCGCAGCGAGCGGTACTGCCGCCAGTGGGCCTGCTCCTCGGGCGAACAGGCGGCCAGCACCGCGTCGCTGGCCAGGAGGCGGCCCCGGACCTGCTTGGCCTTCTCGGTCAACCGGGCCGCCTCGTTCACCGCGTCCCCGATCACCGTGTACTCCAGGCGCTCCCGCGCGCCGAGCCGGCCGGCGAAGACGTGCCCGGTGGCCACCCCGATACCGAGGTCGAGTTCACCGGTCCGGCGCACCGCGTCACGGATCTCCCGCGCGGCGGCCAGCGCGGCGGTTTCCGCGTCCGGCAAGGGATTCGGCGCGCCGAAGATACACAGCGCGGCGTCGCCCTGGAACTTGTTGACCAGTCCGCCGTGCGCGCCGACCGCGTCGACGATGGCGGTGAAGAAGCGGTTGAGCTTCGCGACGAACTCCTCCGGCGGCAGCCGGTAGGCGAGCGCGGTCGAGTCGACGACGTCCACGAACAACGCGGTCGCGAGGCGCACGTCGCCGGCCAGCTGCGCGCCGAACTCCAGCGCGTTGGCGGCCACGTCGGTGCCGACGTGGCGGCCGAACAGGTCCCGCAGCCGCTCCTGCTCGCGCAGTCCGACCACCAGGTCGTTGACCGAGCGTTGCAGCAGTCCGATCTCGCTGCTGTCGTCGACGGAGACCCGAAGGTCGGTGTCGCCGAGCGCGACCCGGTCCAGCGCGATCCGCATCGCCCGCAGCGGGGTGGTGACCGCACGCGCGAACAGCGCGGTGGCCACCGCGCCGACGAGCAGACCGAGGCCGGCCAACAGGATCAGGCTGCCGGTCGGTTCACCGCGTCCGAACCTCGGCAGGGCCAGCACCAGCAGGACGGCCAGCAGCGGGAGGCCGCTGGCCAGCAACCAGGTCAGCACCAGGCGGGAGCGGACGGTCGCCGAACCCGAACTGCCCGGAGGCACCACGTTCAGTACGAGGGTGAGTACCGGTCGCACCAGTCGCTCGGCCATCAGATAGCCG
>CAJCJE010000421.1 GCA_903970565.1 Candidatus Melainabacteria bacterium
GTAGGCGAACAGCAGTAGCCTGCGCTCGGTGGCCTGCTGCTGGCTCGGCGCCGCTTCGCCCGCCCCTACGGCTGTCTCTCGCTCCGAGTCCACGGCCAGCCAGCCTACGGGCCGCGCGTCGAGCGCGTCGGGCCACGTCGCGTTCCGCCCCCCGGTCGGGGGTCGCCCATCGGTGCCGGCCCGGGGCGCCTCGGCAAGTGGAGCTACCGCAGGGGTACCGTCCGTGCCGGTCGGGGGCAGGGGGAGCGGGGCACGCCGCGTTTCCGGGTTTCCGGCCGACACTGACCGAACCGGGCGAGATGGTTCGATCCTGGTCATCGGAGGGGACGCTGACGTGAGCGCGGCGCGCGCAATGGGTCTGCTATTGGGGTTCGCTGCCGACAGCGTGTTCGGCGATCCGGCACGCGGCCATCCGGTGGCCGCCTTCGGCCGGACCGCGACCGCCGCCGAGCGGGTGCTCTACCGCGACCGCAAGGCCTCCGGAGCGCTGCACAGCGCGCTGCTCAGCGGCGGCGTCATCGCGCTCGGGGTGGCCGTCGAGCGCGCCGGCCGGCGCGCTCCGCTAGTGCAGATGCTGACCACCGCCGCGGCCACCTGGGTGGTGCTCGGCGGTAGTTCACTGGCCGAGCAGGGCACGGCCATCGGCGCCGAACTCAACTCCGGCGACATCGACGCCGCCCGCCGCCGGCTGCCCGGCCTGTGCGGGCGCGACCCGCAGGTACTCGACCAGATCGGACTGGCCAGGGCCGCCGTGGAATCGGTCGCCGAGAACACCTCCGACGCGGTCGTCGCCCCGCTGCTGTGGGGTGCCGTGGCCGGCGTCCCCGGCCTGCTCGGCTACCGCGCTGCCAACACGCTCGACGCGATGGTCGGCCACCGGTCGCCGCGCTACCGGCACTTCGGCTGGGCCGCCGCACGCTTCGACGACGTCCTCAACCTCGTCCCGGCCCGCATCGCCGCGCTGCTGGCCACCGCTGGCGCCCCGGTCGTCGGCGGTTCGGCCGCCGCGGCCTGGCGGACCTGGCGTCGCGACGCCTCGGCCCACCCCAGCCCGAACGCCGGACAGGTGGAGGCCGCCTTCGCCGGCGCCCTCGAAATCCGGCTCGGTGGCCGGACCCACTACGCGCACGGCGTCGAGGAACGTCCGGTATTGGGCGAGGGCCGCAATCCGGACTCCGGCCACGTCACCAGGGCCGTCGAACTGTCCAGGGTGGTCGGCACGCTGGCCGGTGCGCTGTCCATCGCGCTGGCCCTGCTGTTCGGCCGCCGCCGCTGAACTCAGGCGGTCAGGCCCCCGTTGTCCGGGGAGGCCCCGGTGTCCGGGGCGAGAAGGGTGGTCAGGCCCGCGCGACCTGGCTCTCGCGGTCCGCATCCGCGCGATCGGCGTCCTGCCGGTCGGCGGTGTCCGCGTCGTCCTGACCGATGGCCTGGTGGGTTTCGGCGGCGGCCCGCTCGGCCTGTTCCCGGGCCTCGTCCTCGGCGATCATCATCGCGATCTTGTGCCGGCCCCGAACCTTCCTCTTCCGCACCGGCAGCCCGTTGCGCTGCTGTTCCTGCTCCTCCTCCTGGCGCAGCGCCTCCTTCTCGGCCCTACGCCGCGCCCGGCCCTCCGGGGTCAGCGCGCCGCCCGGCTTGAGTTCGCGCCAGGTGAAGTAGCCGAGGCCGCCGATGGCCATCACGCCGAAGGTGATCCACTGCCAGGCGTAGGACAGGAACGGGCCGGGGTCGAGATCCGGCAGCGCGGAGATGCCCAGCGCCCCCGGCTGCCCGCCGACCAGCGCGAACGATCCCGGCCGGAAGACCAGGCCGGTGGCCTTGCCGACCACCTTCGCGTTGATCTCGTACACCTCGCGGTGCCCGCCCTGCACGATCGAGCGGTGCCCGCTGACCGGCTCGTCCGGATGCACCCGCGCGGTCAGCGTGAGGTTCCCGGCCGGCGCGGCGGGGTAGTTGGGCACCTGGTCGAAGGTGCCCGGCGCCACGTAACCCCGGTCGACGAGCACGTTCGTGCCGTTGTCCAACCGGAACGGGGTGAGGATCTCGAAGGCCGGGCTGGGATCACAGTCCGAACAGGAGTCGATCTCGCGCAGCAGCACCACGATGTCCTCGGCCCGCAGAAAGTGGCCGGACATGGTGACCTCGAACCATTCCTGCTTCGCGGTCGGTTCCGCGTCGTGCGGAAGGTACCGCGCCAGTGGCACCGCGGCCCTGGTCTGCGCCTGCGCGATCGCGTTGATCGCGGTCTGCTGTTCGGCATTGCGGCCGAACTGCCACGGCGAGAGAATCCAGAAACAGGCTCCCGCGAAGACGAGCACACCGGCGACCAAGGCCAGCCAGCCTGGTCGAAGCAGGAAACTCAGTCGCCGCACCCGACCACGGTAAGCCCGGCGCACCACGGCGCGTACACGGGGTCGACCGCGTACCGGACCAACAGCGCGAGCCGGTCAGTGCCGGCCCTCCGGTTCGGCGGCCTTCCCGACCTGCTCCGCCACGAACTCCACCAGGCCGGGCATGGCCGCCTCGATCATCGCCAACAACTCGTCGAACCCCAGGTCAGGACCGTAGTAGGGGTCCGGCACGTCCAGATCGCTCGCGCCGGCCGTGGCCGGGTCGAACGACCGGAACATCCGCAGGCCGGCCGGGTCCTCGACCAGTCGGAGCAGTTCGCGGCGATGGCCGCTGTCCATCGCGAGCACCAGGTCCGCGCCCAGTTGCGCGGGGCGCACGCGCGCGGCGGTGTGCCGGTTCGGGTAACCGTGCGCGGCGAGTACCCGCGCCGCGCGGTCGTCCATCGGTTCGCCCGTATGCCAGCCCCCGGTGCCCGCGCTGCTCACCTCGACCAGCTCGGCCAGGCCCGCCTCGTGCAGCCGCTGGGTGAAGACCAGCTCGGCCATCGGGGAGCGGCAGATGTTGCCGGAACACACGAAACAGACCGAGTACCTCACGCCACCCACTCCGCACCCCTCCCGCTCCGCGTTGCCCGCGCGCGCAGCCTACGGTCCGCCGCCGGAGTCCCGATCCGTCGTGCGCCGAGAGCGTGATCGAGACAACTAGACTCGTTCCTGATGACCACCGATCCGACCGACGGACAGGCGCCGCTGCCCGACGAGCAGGCGCTGCTGCGCCACCACGGCGACGTGGACGCCGCGCCCGGCCTGCTCGACTTCGCCGTCAACGTCCGCCTGCCCGGCCCACCGGACTGGCTGCGCGCTCGACTGGTCGCGGCCATCGACGGCCTCGGCCGCTACCCCTCCGCCGGCCAGGACGCGGCGGCTCGCCAGAGCGTCGCGCGCCGGCACGGGCGCCACCCCGACGAGGTACTGGTCCTGGCCGGCGGTGCCGAAGCCTTCGCCCTGCTCCCGGCCCTGCGACCACGCCTGGCGGCGGTCGTGCACCCCTCGTTCACCGAGCCCGAGGTCGCGCTGACCACTGCCGACGTCCCGATCCAACGGGTGCGGCTGAGTGCCGAGGACGGCTACCGGCTGCGCCCCGAACTCGTCGACGACGCGGCCGATCTGGTGGTGCTGGGCAACCCGACCAACCCGACCTCGGTCCTGCATCCGGCCGAGGTGATCCGCGCGCTGGCCCGACCCGGCCGCGTCCTGGTCGTGGACGAGGCCTTCGCCGACGCGGTGCCCGGCGAAGTCGAATCACTGGCCGGCGACCCCGCCACCGAGGGCCTGCTCGTGCTGCGCAGCCTCACCAAGACCTGGGCGCTGCCCGGCCTGCGCGCCGGCTACGCCCTTGGTTCCCCGGACCTGTTGGCCCGGCTCGCCGCGCACCGTCCACAATGGCCGATCGGAAACCTGGTACTGACCGCGGTCGCCGCCTGCTGCGAACCCGCCGCCGTCGCCGAGTCCGCCGAGGCGGCGCGGGCATCCGTCGCCCACCGCGACCACCTCCTCGCCCGGCTGACCGCGCTGCCCGGCGTCGAGGTCTGCCAGCCCGCGCACGGCCCGTTCCTGCTGCTGCGGGTGCCCGGCGGCGA
>CAJCJE010000422.1 GCA_903970565.1 Candidatus Melainabacteria bacterium
CATCGGCGGTCTGGCCGCGCGGCTGCTGGGCGCCCGCTACGCGCCGCTGGTCGCGCTGTTGACCGCCTTCGCCTGGCCGGTGCTGCGCGTCGCCCAGGTCACGCTGTCCGAACCGCTGGGCAGCCTGACCCTGGCGGCCGGTATCTGTCTCGTCGTCGACCTGCTGACCACCACCGGGCCGGCAAGGGCGGCTCGCCAACATGGCTTTGTCGCCGGTTGCGTGCTGGCCTGCGGCGAGTTGGTCCGACTGGATTTCGGTGTCGACTTCGCCCTCCTGGTACCGGTCATCGGCTGGCTCTGGGTGACTCGTCGTCCCGCCGTGTGGCCGTTCCTCGCCGGCGCCGTCCTGGGTGGCGCCCTGGCCGTTGTGGACGCGGCCGTGGTCACCCGGCCGTACGTGTCGGTCAATCGCGAGTCCGTGGTGCTGATGATCGCGCTGTTGGCCGGCGCGACCGCACTGACGGTCCTCGGGGCCGGCCTGCTGCGCGGGCTCGGCCGGTGGCCGGTGGATCTGCGCTGGTGGCGCCCGGTACCCGGTCTCGCCGCGGCGGCGGTAGTGCTGGTCGCGGTGGGACTGGTCGTCCGGCCGTTCGTGTCGGTCGACCACTCCAGTACCGATCCGGGGGTGATCGCCTACACCGAGAACGTCCAGCGCGGCCTCGGCCTTCCGCTGGACGGCACGCGCGGCTATGCCGAACACAGCCTGCAATGGGTCTCCTGGTATCTCGGCTGGCCGTTGCTGGCCGCCGCGCTGATTGCCGCGGTCGTGCTGGTCCACCAACTCGCGCGCGGCCACCAGCTGCGCTGGCTGCCGGTGGTTTCGGTCTATCTGGGATCGGCGATCCTCGTCCTGCTGCGACCGGCCATCACCCCGGACCATCCCTGGGCCGATCGACGGCTGGTCACCGAGGTCATTCCGGCCATGATCCTGTTCGGCACCTGGACCATCGCCGCGCTGTCGCGTCGGCTGCGCGCGCACTGGCGGGCCGGGGACGGCCGAGTCCTCGGCCGGCGCGTGCTGGTCGTCGTCGGCGCCACGGTGTTGGCCGGGGCCGTACTCGGCCCGATGGCCGTCGCGACGACTCCGCTGGCAACCGACCGGACGGAGGAAGGGGAACTGGCCGCGACGGCCGAGGTGTGTGCCGCGCTGCGACCCCAGGACTCCGTGGTTCTCGTCGACGATCAGTGGATGCCCAGCATTCGCGAACAATGCGGGCTGCCGGTCGAGCTGCTGACAAATCCATCGGTATCCGCAATAGTTCAGGCCGAACGGAGTATCCGCGCGGCGGGCCGCACCCCGGTCGTCGCGGGTTCCCAACTCAGCAATCCCGTGGCTCTTGGCCTGTCGGCCACCACCGCCGTCACGCTCGACACCCGTACCGATCAGGCGGAACTACTGCGGCGGCCCTACGCGACGAATCCGCTCCTGCTCACCTTCTGGCTGGTCCGGGACTGACGACCGCGTTCTTAGCCGATTCGCAGACTCGCGCGAAAGTGTCCCGGTTGGCCGCTGTTAAAGTTCTCGTGCGCCACTTCCGGCGAGGAGAAACGCACAAACAGTTCTGCGTCCGAAATCATCGGCGTTCGATTGATTCGGATGACAGAGTATTTCGAGAACGAGGATGATCGCCCGGATGTTTGTCGACCCGCGCCAGCGACTCGCGCAGCCGCCAGTCCTACCGTTGCCGGTGACCGTTGCCGAGGACCTGCGGGCTCCCGTTCGGGTCACGATCGTGTTGCCGTGTCACAACGAAGCGGACCACGTGCGGCTGGAGATCGAGCGGATCTGCGCGGCGATGGACGCCTCGGAGTACAGCTACGAACTGCTCGCCATCGATGACGGATCGACCGACCACACCCTGGAAGTGCTGGAAAAGGCCGAGTTGGACTTTCCCACGTTGACGGTGGTCGCGTTCCGGCGCAACGGCGGCGCGGGCACGGTCCGCCGGTTCGGTTCGCAGTCGGCCGCCGGGGACATCGTGGTGTGGACCGACGCGGACATGAGCTATCCGAACGAGCGCATTCCGGAACTGGTCCGAGCACTGGACGAGGACCCCGGTATCGACCAGGTGGTGGGCGCGCGGACCACCGAGGAGGGCACCTACAAGGTGCTGCGGGTGTCGGCGAAATGGCTGATCCGCAAGTTCGCCGAGTGGCTGACCAACGAACGCATCCCGGACCTCAACTCCGGTCTGCGCGCCTTCCGTCGTGATGTCGCGCGACCCTATCTTCGGCTGCTGCCGCCCGGTTTCTCCTGCGTCACCACGATCACCGTGGCTTTCCTGGCCAATCAGCACGGCATCCGGTTCGTGCCGATCCAGTACTCCAAGCGGGCCGGCACCTCCAAGTTCCGGTTCGTCCGGGATGCCTATCGCTACATCTTGCAGGTGTTGCGCATGGTGATGTACTTCAACCCGCTCAAGGCACTGATGCCGCTGGCGTTGTCCCTGGTCGCCATCGGCATGGCCAAGGGCATCTTCGACGTGGCGCTGCATCCGCTGCGGCTGGCCACCAACACGGTGCTGATCTTCCTCACCGGACTGATCATCGGTTCGCTGGCGCTGCTGGCCGATCTGATCGTGCGGTCCCGGCCGGACTAGCCCCGTGGCTGGTCACCGGCATACCGGGCACGGACCACGAGTCCGGTGCCCCGGTGCGGGAAAGCCTGCTGTGCCAGGCGGAAGGGCGCCGTTGTCCAGCGGGTGATCGCGCCGCGCAGGCGGCTGGTGGGCTGGAGCAGTCGACCGGAACCGGCGGTGCGTTCGGCGGTCGAGGTGTCGGCCGCCGCGCGCAGGCGCCGCCGCGCGATCCGGTTCCGGCCGGCCTCCAGCAGGTAGCCGAGCGGAAAGCCGTAGTGGCGCAGCGAAATCTCGACAAAGCCGGCGCGGCTGAGCAGCGCGACCAGGTTCTCGGCGTCGTACCGGCGGAAGTGACCGACCAGTTCGTCCGCGGGACCGTACCGACGCTGCCCGGCCGGCACCGACAGCAGCAGCCAGCCGCCCGGTCGCAGCCGCTGGGCCCATTCCGCCAGCGCCGCCGCATCGTCCTCGATGTGTTCGAGCACCTCGAAAGCACACACGACGTCGAACCGACCAGGGTCGAGTTCGCCGAGGACGGTGTTGTGCACCTCGCCCCGACCCAGGGTGTCCAACCGGTGTTTGGCGACCGTCCACGACGTATGGTCCGGCTCGATTCCGACGTATCGGTGGCGTTGCGCCAGTCGGGCACCGGCCGCGCCCTGTCCGCAACCGATCTCCAGCAGGTCGTGCGTCCCGTCCGGCAGCATCCGAGCCAGGATCACATAACGCAGCCACGCATTCGGCGTCAGTGGCGCCACCGCGTCGACGGCCGACTGCCGCCGTCCGGTGCTGGCTTCCACCGGCATGTGATCTCCTCCTGGTCAGGGCCGAGTGGCAGGGCCGACTCGTCAGGTCTGGTTCGTCAGTTCCGGCT
>CAJCJE010000423.1 GCA_903970565.1 Candidatus Melainabacteria bacterium
TTGCTTGCCCACGAGACTCCCACCTCACCCGACCGACCTGCCCACCCCCGCGCCGCGAGCCTAACCCGCCTCAGAGCACGCCCTTGGTGGAGGGCACCCCGGTCAGTCGCGGGTCGGCCTCGACGGCGGCCCGCAGCGCTCTGGCGACCGCTTTGTACTCGGCCTCGGTGATGTGGTGCGGATCACGACCGTGCAGTACGCGGACGTGCAGGGCGAGTTCGGCGTGAAAGGCCAGTGACTCGAAGACGTGCCGGTTGAGCACGGTCGGGTAGTTGCCGCCGACCACGAAACCGGTCATCATCTCCGGTTCGCCCAGGTGCACGCAGTAGGGCCGGCCGGACACGTCGACGGCGGCGTGCGCGAGGGATTCGTCCATCGGAATCCAGGCGTCGCCGAAACGTCGGATGCCGGCCCGCTCCCCCAGCGCCTGCCGGATCGCCCGGCCAAGCACGATCGCCACGTCCTCGACGGTGTGGTGCGAGTCGATCTCGATGTCACCGGTCGCCCTGACGGACAGGTCGAACGCGCCGTGCACGCCGAACGCGGTGAGCATGTGGTCGTAAAACGGCACCCCGGTGCTGATGTCCACCTTGCCGGCGCCGTCGAGGTCGATCTCCACGGCAACGGTGGACTCCTTGGTGGCCCGCTCGATGCGGCCGATCCGGTTCACCGATCAGTCTCCTTGCCGTGTGTCGTTGTCCGGGTTGCCCGGCACCATTGGCAGGCCCTTGCTCGCGGCCAGGAAGGCGTCGTTCTCCTCCGGAGTGCCGACGGTGACCCGAAGATGGCCCTCGATGCCGACGTCCCGGATCAGTACGCCGGAGTCCAGATAGGACCGCCAGGCGGCCGGCGCGTCGGGAAATCCGCCGAAGAGGATGAAGTTCGCGTCGCTGGGCACGACCCGGAAACCGAGGCCGGTCAGGGTCTCGGCGACCCGGTCGCGTTCGGCGGCCAGCCGGGCGACCGAGGCGAGGGTCTGCTCGGCGTGCGCGAGCGCGGCCCGCGCGGCGGCCTGGGTCAGCGCGGAGAGGTGGTAGGGCAGTCGGACCAGCAGCAGCGCGTCGACGACGGCGGGAGCGGCGGCCAGGTAGCCAAGCCGGCCGCCGGCGAAGGCGAAGGCCTTGCTCATGGTGCGGCTGACAATGAGCTTGGTCGGGAACTCGGCGAGCAGGGTGACCGCGCTGGGCCGGTCGGAGAACTCCGCGTACGCCTCGTCCAGGACGACGATGCCGGGTGCGGCGTCGATCAGTTCACGCAGTTGTTCGACGGGGACGGACTGGCCGGTCGGGTTGTTCGGGGTGGTCACGAACACCACGTCCGGCCGGCGCCGCGCAAGGATCTCGGCCGCCGCGCGGGTGTCCAGCGAGAAGTCCGCGCGGCGTGGGGTCGGCGCCCACTCGGTCCTGGTGCCGGCCGCGATGATCGGGTGCATCGAATAGGACGGTTCGAAGCCAAGGGCCGTGCGGCCGGGACCGCCGAAACACTGGAGGATCTGTTGCAGGATCTCGTTGGAACCGTTGGCCGCCCACAGGTTGCGCACACCCAGCGGCACCCCGGTCGCCCCGCTCAGGTACGCGGCCAGATCGGTGCGCAGCGCGATGGCGTCCCGGTCGGGATAGCGGTGCAGTTCGGTGGCCACCTCGGCGGTCGCGGCGACGATGTCGGCGACGAGTTCGGGCGGCGGCGGATACGGGTTTTCGTTGGTGTTGAGCCGATACGGTACGTCCAGCTGCGGGGCGCCGTACGGGCTGCGGCCACGCAGTTCCGCCCGGACCGGCAGGTCGTCGAGTCGAACCCCGGCCCCGACGGCGTCGACCGGCTCGGTCTGCCCGGTCATGCCGGCTCCGCGAACGACTCGGCCCGGAACCGCTCGGTCACGGCCTGCCCGTGCGCCGGCAGGTCCTCGGTGTTGGCCAGCGCGACCACTTTGTCGGCGACCGCGCGCAACGCCTGCTCGTCGTAGTCGATGACGTGGATGCCGCGCAGGAAGGTCTGCACGGACAGTCCGGAGGAGTGCCGAGCGCAGCCGCCGGTGGGCAGCACGTGGTTGGAGCCGGCGCAGTAGTCGCCGAGCGAGACAGGCGAGTAGGGGCCGACGAACACCGCGCCGGCATTGCGCACCAGCGCGGCAACGGCACGCGCGTCGGCGGTCTGGATCTCCAGGTGCTCGGCGGCGTATGCGTCGGTGACCAGCAGACCATCATCCACAGTGGACACCAGAATGCAGCCGGACTGGTTGCCGCGCAACGCGGTGGCGACCCGTTCGGTGTGCTTGGTCGCCTTCACCTGGCGGTCGAGTTCGGCGTCGACGGCGTCGGCGAGTTCGACCGAGGGGGTGACCAGGATGCTGGCCGCGAACGGGTCGTGCTCGGCCTGGCTGATCAGGTCGGCGGCGACGTGGCCGGGGTCGGCGGTGTGGTCGGCAAGGATGGCGATCTCGGTGGGGCCGGCCTCGGCGTCGATACCGATCAGGCCGCGCAGCAGCCGTTTGGTGGCCGCCACGTAGACGTTGCCGGGGCCGGTGACCATGTCGACCGGGTCGAGGTCGATCCCGTCGGTGTCGGTGCCGCCGTAGGCCAGCAGCGCGATGGCCTGCGCACCGCCGGCCGCCCAGACCTCGGTCACGCCCAGCAGCGCGCACGCGGCCAGGATGCTCGGGTGCGGCCGGCCGCCGAACTCCGCCTGCGGCGGGGAACAGACCGCCAGGGAGCCGACCCCGGCCAGCTGCGCGGGCACCACGTTCATGA
>CAJCJE010000424.1 GCA_903970565.1 Candidatus Melainabacteria bacterium
CGGTTGAACGTCGGTAGAGCGGCGGCTGTTTCAGACGCCGCCGTCTCAGGCGTCGCCGCTGATCCTGGCGTGCAGGTGCATGTCGTGCCAGCCGTCGGTGTGCAGTGCGGCGCCGCGTTTGGTGCCCTCGTAGGCGAAGCCGGCCTTCTCCGCGACCCGGCAGGAGGCGAGGTTCGCGACGGAGTGGTCCAGTTCCAGCCGGTGCAGGCCGATGCCGAAGGCCCACCCGCTCACCGCTTTCGTCGCCGTGGCCGCGATGCCACGGCCCCGCGCGGCCGGCAGGACCCAGTAGGCGACCTCGGCACATCCCTGCACCAGATCGATGGCGCGCAAGGCAATCCGTCCGGTAACCTCTCCGCCCGGCTCGGCGACAGCCCACTGCGCGGCGGTTTCCTCCCGCCACGCCTGCTGGTAGGAACCGATCAGCGCAACGGCCTCCGGTCGGGAGTCGACGGTGCGCGCGTGCCAGTGTTGGATCGCGGGATCGCTGAACGCGGCCAGCAGCGTGTCGGCGTCGGTCCGCGCCCACGGCCGCAGGAGCAGGTCACCGGCCGATATCGCGGGCTGGTCGGCATTGCCGAGACAACCAACCGGCACAACGGGATCGGTGCGACGCGGCATACCGGTATTCGATCACGGCACCGGACGGCCCGGCTATGCCCAGAGGGTGCTGTCGATGCGTTCGGCGGCCTCGTCGAGAGTGCCCGCGTAGACACCGGTGGACAGGTACTTCCAGCCGCCGTCGGCCACGATGAACACCACGTCGGCATCGTCCCCGGCGCCGGCGGCCTTCTCGGCGACGGCCAGCGCGGCGTGCAGGATCGCGCCGGTCGAGATACCGGCGAAGATGCCCTCGCTCTCCAGCAGTTGCCTGGTGCGGCGCAGCGCATCGTGCGAGCCGACCGAGAACCGGCCGTTGAGCACCTCGGGGTCATACAGTTCGGGCACGAAACCCTCGTCGAGGTTGCGCAGCCCGTAGACCAGCTCGCCGTACCGGGGTTCGGCCGCGATGATCTGCACGTCCGGCTTGTGTTCGCGCAGGTAGCGGCCGACGCCGACGAGCGTCCCGGTGGTGCCGAGACCGGCGACGAAGTGGGTGATCGTCGGCAGGTCGCGCAGGATCTCCGGGCCGGTGCCCTCGTAGTGCGCGCGCGGGTTGGCCGGATTCCCGTACTGGTAGAGCATGACCCAGTCCGGATGTTCCGCCGAGAGCTTCTTCGCGGTGGCCACGGCCTGGTTGGAGCCGCCGGCGGCCTCGGAGAAGATGATCTCCGCCCCGTAGGCCTTGAGTAGCTGCCGACGCTCGACCGAAGTGTTCTCCGGCATCACGCAGATCAGCCGGTAGCCCTTGAGCTTGGCCACCATCGCCAGCGCGATGCCGGTGTTGCCGGAAGTCGGCTCCAGCACGGTGTCGCCCGGCTTGAGCCGCCCCTCGGCCTCGGCGGCCTCGATCATGGCCAGCGCGGGCCGGTCCTTGATCGACCCGGTCGGGTTGCGATCTTCGAGTTTGGCCCACAACCGGACGTTCGGCGCCGGTGACAACGCCGGCAGGCCGACCAGCGGGGTGTCACCGAGCGCGTGCAACAGCGAGTCGTACCTGGCCACTACGGGCCTCCAAACTCGAAAACCTGACAGTTACGCCGGTTTCAGCGCATACCGCCGGCGACCGCCGGCAGGATGGTCACGGTGTCGCCGTCGGCGACCTTGGCCTCGAGACCACCGGTGAAGCGGACGTCCTCGTCGTTGACGTAGACGTTGACGAACCGGTGCAGCGTGCCCTCCTTGACCAGGCGGCCCTTGAGCCCGGCGTGGTCGGCTTCGAGGCTGTCGATGACCTCCGACAGCGTGCTGCCGCTGACCTGAACCGACTTCTCGCCGCCGGTGTGGGTACGCAGGATGGTGGGGATGGAGACGGTGACGGCCATGCTGGAACAACCTCCGCTAGGAATGACTACAGGTGCTGACGCCCGAACCCGACCCGCTATTCCGGATCGGGCAGCGTTGTGTGCCGATCGATGGTGTCGTCTCGTCCGGTGTGCGAGAACATGTACGACTCCACGACATCGACCACCTGGATGTCCTCCTCGGTGATGTCCCCGTCCACGATGCGATACGAACGCAGCTCGTGTTCTTCCGGGTCACGGGTGGAGATCAGTACGTAGTGCGCATCCGGTTCCGAGGCGTAGGAGACGTCGGTCCGGGACGGGTAGGCCTCGGTCGCGGTATGCGAGTGGTAGATCACCACGGGCACCTCGTCGGCCGCGTCCATCGCCCGCCACACGCGCAACTGCTCCCCGGAGTCGAACCGGTAGAAGGTCGGCGAGCGCTCCGCGTTCTCCATCTCGATCAACCGTTGCGGCTGGTCAGAACCCTCGGGGCCGGCGATGACGCCGCAGGCCTCGTCCGGGTGGTCCCGACGGGCGTGCGCCACCATCGCGTCCACCACGTCACGTCGGATCACCAGCACGGCTCCCATCCTACGGGGCCGCCACGGAGTGATATCTCGGATTCCGACATGTGAGAGCCGTCCGCTGGTCAGCGTCTACCTGGCCAAACACTCACGGACTGGTTGAGCACGCCCGGCCAGGCGTTCCGATAGGCGGGCACGCCGGCCAGGGAGTGGGCCGCGAGCAGGGCGTGCACCACGGCCCGCGCGAACACCTCGGCCGCGATGCCCGCGCATCGGTCCAACTGCGCGGCCCGCGCCGGCTGGGCGAGGGTGCCGGTCACGTTCGACAGCGGCAGCTCACCGGTGGCCAACCCGAAGACCGTGTCGCCCTCGACCGTCGAATGGGCCGGCCGGACCGAGCGGGCCAACCCGTCCTGGGCGGCCATCGCCAGCCGCCGGCATTCCGCCTTGCTCAGTTCGACGTTGACGGCGACCACGCCGAGGGTGGCGTTCAGCGGCGCCGGATCGGCCGTCGCGCCAATGCCCGGCCCCAGCGGCCAGGAGACGCCGAACTCACCGGCCAGTTCGAGATCGGCGGCGAACGGTCGACCGGTGGCCGGGTCGAGGGCCTGGCCGAAGGCGTTGGCCACCACCAGCGCGCCGACCACCACTTCCCCGGACTGGCCGGCGAACACCGCGCTCGCCGTGCCGATCCCACCCTTGAACGACCCGAGCGTGGCGCCGGTGCCG
>CAJCJE010000425.1 GCA_903970565.1 Candidatus Melainabacteria bacterium
CGGCGGGATCTCGGTGAAACCGGTGACGCCGAGGGAGTTCTGTACGGTGACCGCCGTGATCGCGGTCATCCCGTGCACCCCGCAGGCGAAGAACGTGCGCAGGTCCGCCTGCAAGCCGGCGCCACCGCCGGAATCCGAACCGGCGATGGTCAGAGCTGTCACCGGTGCCATGCCAGGTACCGACAGATTCACAAGCCCACCCCTCCGGCCGCGCGGCGTCACTACTGGCAGCCCCCTACGGGGTCACCACGGGGAGATAAACCTGGTTGCCGCGTTCGCGGAACCGCGCCGACCTCTCGCCCATCCCGGCCTCGATCGCGTCAACCGTTGCCATCCCGTGCTCCTCAGCGTACTTCCGGACGTCCTGGGTGATACGCATGGAGCAGAACTTCGGCCCGCGCATCGAGCAGAAGCGCGCGGTCTTGGCCGCCTCGGCGGGCAGGGTCTCGTCGTGGAAGGACCGGGCGGTGTCCGGGTCGAGGGAGAGGTTGAACTGGTCCTCCCATCGGAACTCGAACCGGGCCCTCGACGGCGCGTCGTCCCACTCGGCGGCGCCAGGATGCTCCTTGGCCAGGTCGGCGGCGTGTGCGGCGATCTTGTAGGTGATCACGCCGGTCTTCACGTCCTCGGCGTTGGGCAGGCCGAGGTGTTCCTTCGGGGTGACGTAGCAGAGCATCGCCGTGCCCAGCCAGCCGATCCGCGCGGCGCCGATGGCCGAGGTGATGTGGTCGTAGGCCGGCGCGATGTCCGTCGCAAGTGGACCGAGAGTGTAGAACGGCGCCTCGCCGCACCACTCCTCCTCCAGGCGCACGTTCTCCGCGATCTTGTGCATCGGCACGTGGCCGGGGCCCTCGATCATCACCTGGACGTCGAGATCCCGCGCGATCTGCGTCAACTCGCCGAGTGTTCGCAGCTCCGCGAACTGGGCCTCGTCGTTGGCGTCGGCAGGGCAACCGGGTCGCAGGCCATCACCGAGGGAGAAGGTGACGTCGTAGTCGCGGAGGATCTCGCACAGCTCGGCGAAGTGCGTGTACAGGAAACTCTCCTGGTGGTGGGCCAGACACCAGGCGGCCATGATCGAACCGCCGCGCGAGACGATGCCGGTCACCCGGCGCGAGGAGGACACCGCCGAGTTGCCGATGTTCGCGTTGATCTTCACCAGGAAGCGTTTGCCGATGATCATCGGCTCGGCCTCCGGATGGTTGCGGTTGACCGGGATCACGCTCGACCGGCCGCGACCTCGGCCCGGACGAACTCGGCCGACCTGCTCTCGCGGATGGCGACGAACCGCATTTCCTCGGTGATCACGCCGGCCTTGGCGTAACCCCACTGGGTGGTTGTGCCACCGGCGTTCCCTGCCCGCTCGGCGACCCAGTCTGCGCGGAGTCCGGGCAGGCCGGCACGCAGGTCGATGGTCGCGGCGGCATCGGTGTACGGGCCCGAGGTGGCGTAGAGATCGACGTGCTCGCCATTGGTCAGACTGACCCGGCGGAACGGACCGCCGTCACGATAAACCTTGGCAGAGCCCGAAATCGGGCCGGTGGTGACGTCAGGGGACGAGGAGCCGTCGCCGAACATGGTCGTGCCATCCTTCCTACGCCGGCATTATCCGGTCAGGTTCAGGCGGTCGGCGGCGCCGGTTCGCGGATCGCGAAACCAGCCGCCCTCTCAGCCCGCTGTGGCGCGAGCTCCCGAGGAGATTCGACTATTCGGTTGTCGATCCCGAGGCTAGCGAGGATTGTCATCCGGTGCCAGAGCCGATCGGGGCGTACGGTCTCACCTCGTGCCGCAGCGGCCACGGTTTCCTCCCGGTTGTCGGCGGATGAAACGGCCATCCGCGGTTCGACGCTGCGCCGACTGTGGCGAACTCCTCGGCCGGGGCTACCCGGAGTGCTCCTCCTGCGTTGGTGTCCTGGAAGGACTGTGGCTGGCGGACTGGCATGTGCTCTGTGAGGTTCGTGACGTCGACACGGTCGCGGCGCGGCGCGCGCTCGCCGAGCACGTGTTGGCCGCCGCCGTCGGCGTATACGAATGGACCTGTGTCGACGTGGCCATGTCGCTGGTGGAGTGCCCGTCCTGCGCGCGTGAACTGGGCACCGGGCCGCTGGGCTGCGTGTTGTGCGGCATCGCCGAGGAGACCCGCTGGGCCTGGTACCACGAGGCACCGGAGGGCGCGATCAACTCCAACGAGTATGCGCTGCGCCGGGCGCGGGTGGCGTTGCGGGCCCCGCACCGGTATCGGGAGACCGTTCTGCTGAACTGGCGGCTGACCCTGCCGTTCCTGCTCGCCGGGCAGATGACCGACGGTCGCCCCGCCCAGTGGAGGACGGCGTATCTGCGTGCCGGTCGCTACGAGGAGTTGGCCTCCGCGCTGAGCTACCACCAGCTCATGGCCATTCGCGAGCTGCCCTGGCGCTGAACGGACCGGCGGCACTGGCCAGCCTGGGCCAGACTCGGTGAGTTGACCTTCGAGAGGTTGGCCGCGTTCGTCCTGGCGTCGGCAACTGTCGGCGCCCGCCGCTAGGCTTGCCCGGTCATGTCGGTCCGTGGCACGAAACCGGGACTCCGGTCGGTCACGGGATGGAGCGGCCGTCGGGGAGGTGGCGCGGGTGTCACTCGCCGCCGAATGGGTCCGGCTCGGTGGCCGGGTCCCAGGTCAGCCCCGGCCCGCCCCAGCTGTTGTGCTTGAGCATCTTCTTTGCCTCGCGCGCGTTGCGGCCGACCAGTCGGTCGAGGTAGATCACTCCGTCGAGATGGTCGGTCTCGTGCTGGAAACAACGGGCCAGGTAGCCGGTGCCCTCGACCTCGACGGGGTTACCGTCCGTGTCGAAGCCGGTCACCCGAGCCCAGTCCGCCCGACCGGTCGGGAACGACTCGCCGGGTACCGACAGGCAGCCTTCCCAGTCGTCGTCCGGGTCGGGCATCCCCTCCGGCCGTGCCGAGGTCTCGATGACCGGGTTGACCACGACCCCGCGATGCCGGACCCCGTCGTCGTCCGGGCAGTCGTAGACGAACACCCGCAGGTCGACGCCGATCTGGTTGGCCGCGATGGCCGCCCCGTTGGCCGCGGCGTTCGTCTCGAACAGGTCCTCGACCAGGGTGCGCAGCTCATCGTCGAAACGCTCGACCTCGCGGGTCGGCGCGTGCAGGACCGGATCTCCCACGATCCGGATCGGATGAATCGCCATAGCCGCCACCCTAAAGGGCAAGTCAGGGCGACTTGCCGACAGACCGGCAGCGGTGGGGCGCCGTCACGTGGTGTAATGATCAGTGGGGAATCACACCCGTGTGACGTGATCGAGAACTCGGGGTCCCCAACGGTGAGGCGAGGAGCCAGATGGACGCCGCAGAGGCCCTGACACCGGCTGACCAGCCGGGGGGCAGCCTGACCGCGCGCGAGCACGAAATCCTGGCGTTCGAGCGCCAGTGGTGGAAGTACGCCGGAGCCAAGGAGCGGGCCATCCGCGAACTGTTCGACATGTCGCCCACTCGCTACTACCAACTACTCAACAACCTCGTAGAGAAGCAGGAAGCGCTCGCGGCCGACCCGATGCTGGTCAAGCGGCTTCGTCGGCAGCGCGCGACCCGGCAGCGGACCAGAGCCGCCCGTAAGTTTGGATTCGATCCCCGGTGAGTGAGCGCAGCGAACGGACAACCTGTCGTATCTCTTCGCGGCCCGGACCGAAGGGGGAACAGCGATGAGCACCTCTCCCACCGGCCCCGTCCGGCCCGCCCGGCTGGCCGGCTTCATCCTGCTCGGGGTGGCCGTCGTCGCCGTCGGCCTCGGCATCTTCGCGCTCGCGGACTCTGCCTCCGGGCAGACCGCCTCGCC
>CAJCJE010000426.1 GCA_903970565.1 Candidatus Melainabacteria bacterium
ACATCAACACCGCGGTGGATGTCACGTCCTATCTGGACTACAAGCAGGCCGCGATGCGCGCGCACGCCAGCCAGATCAGCGAGGATTCCTTCTTCCTCGCGCTGCCACCGGAGTTCGCCCGGATGCTGTGGGGCACCGAGTGGTTCATCCGGGTCGGACCGGGCGTCGAGACCGCCAACGCCACCGGCCCCGGTTTCACCGAGACCGACCTGATGGCCGGCCTCTGACCGGATCGGCGTGGTTGCGCCGGCTGACCGGTCGAAGGTGGTTCAGCCGGCGCGCAGGGTCAGCAGGGAGATTTCGCTCGGCGCGAACACCCGCAGCGGCGGTCCCCAGAAACCGGCGCCCCGGCTGGTGTAGAGCTGGGTGCGCTCGGTGACCCGTTGGAGTCCTTGCAGGTAGCCCTGTTCCCACCGGACGAGCAGATGAAACGGCCAGATTGGTGCCGTGCCCGGCCAGCCCGGAGGATGCCGCGGTGCGGTCGTCGACGCCGGCGAAGATCAGCCGGTCCCCGCCGCGTTCCACCAGGTGATGCCGGTTGTGCAGCGGCTGCCAGCCGAGGCTGCCCATGTGGTCGAGCCAGTCCTGGGCTTCGCTGAAGTACTCGTGGTTACCGGTGATGTAGAGCTTGGCCGAACCCGCGTTGACCTCGCCGAGCGGATCGACCTGTTCGCGGCGCTGCGCGACCGTGCCGTCCGCGAGGTCGCCGGCGTGGCACACCACGTCCGCTTCCAGCGTGTTGACCGCCGCCACGACCCCCTTCGACCAGCCCGTTCGGTTGATCGGCCCGTAGTGGGTATCCGCGAGTACCACCACGCGCAACCCGTCCAGGCCCTTGCCGAGTCGGGGAATGACCACCTCGACCGCCCTGATCCTGGGCACCCGCATCGCCTCGATGTTGCCGAACAGCACCAGGACGGCGGCGATCACCAGCGCGCCGAGCGCGGTGATCCGGCAACGCAGCGGATCGTCCACACCGGACAGTTTGAGTACGAGCCGGACCACCAGGCCCAGGACCGACCAGGTGAACATGACCCAGATCACGCCGAGCGTGGTGTCGCCGATCCGCGCCGCGAGGTCCGAACCACCGCTGCGGTGACCCTGCCGCATGGCGAGGGGAAAACCGACCAGCGCCACCGCGAACACCACGGTGCCGGCCACGAAAGCCGGCGTAGGCCACGAATCGGACCCGACGATCGTCCACCAGGGCACCGCGAACAGCAACAACAGCACAATCGGGAACAGGACCGGGAATACCCGGCGCAGGCCTCTCATCGGCGGTACGGCACCTTTCCTACCGCCGTGCCCTACCAGGCCGGCGCGAGTAACTGTCTACCGAGTTTACGCGCGTCCGCGTCCGCAATCCCCGGCTGCTTCGAGTCCACTGTGGTCAGTTCGGTACCGGCCGGTGGTCAGTCCATCCCGGTCTTGCCCGGACTCCAGAACGGCTTCGTGATCACGTTGCCGCGCGGCCAGTTCCGGTCGCCGACCAGGTGCCGGCGGACCATCTGGATGGTTCGCGCCTCACCGGCAAGGTAGGCGATACCCGGCTCGTCCGGCAGGGTCAGCTTCGCGACCGCGTCGACGAGCGTCCGCGAGGACGCGGCCGGGGCGCCCTCCCGGAACCGCCAGGTGATCGAGTCCGGCAGCGGCACCCGATCCTCCGGAGTGTCGACCTCCACGACTCCGTACGCCGGGACGTCCGCCGGCAGCGCCCGCAGCATCGCCCCGAACGCCACCGAGGCGGTCTCCTCGCCGGCGAACAGGTGATAGGGCCCCTGCCGCAGCACGAACTTGCCCTCCGGCCGGCCGAAGGTCACCGGCTGGCCGACCCCGATCCGCCGCGACCAGGCGCTACCCGGCCCTGCCTCGCCGTGGTCGAAGACGCAGAGTTCGATGGTGTCATCCTGGTAGGACCAGACCGAGTAGGTGCGACGCGGCCCGCGATGGCCCGGCTCGGCCGCAGCCGCGGCGTGCACCCGCACCTGCTGACCCGGCTTCCAGGACTGCCCGCGCAGTTCGGTCGCGGTGATCCTGATCCGACGCATCCGTCGCGCGATCAACTCGACCGCCGTCACCGTGCCGTGCAGACTTGCCATCGAAGATCCTCTCGCCGCCGATACCACCAATACTGCCAGGCGAGCACCGTGCGAGTGATCAGGCCGCTACCACCTGCCCACCATGCCCGTCAGACATCGGCCGGTGACCAGGGGCCCGGCTCATCCGCTGCCGGCTGCGGCTGCGCTCGATAGACTGGGCGGTATGGGATTTCTCGATGACGTCAAGAAGCAGGCCGAAGAACTGAAGGATCGCGCGACCGAGTTCGTCGGGCAGCATGGGGAGAAGATCACCGAGGGGCTCGACCGGGTGGCCGGCAAGCTCGACAGCGGCACCCAGGGCAAGTACTCGGACAAGATCCAGTCCGGCGCGGCCAAGGCGAAGGAGGCGGTGCACCGCTTCGGGGACAACAACGGCAACGGCGGTCCGTCGGCCTGAACGGGGCCCCGAGCGCCGGGATCACGGGTCGGCCGGACCTCGGCGTGGGGTGACCGGTCAGTCCGGTCGGTTGACGTGCGCGGTCAGCGCCGAGTGGGTCGGCGCGGCCGGCATTCGGCGGGCCCGGACCGGTTGCAGGCCGTCGACGAAGATGTGCACATGCCGCGCGGCCAGTGCGCCGGCCTCCGCTGTCGCCAGGTGCGGCATGGGCCGGCAGAC
Organism: Candidatus Melainabacteria bacterium; assembly: GCA_903970565.1. Taxonomy (GTDB): domain Bacteria; phylum Actinomycetota; class Actinomycetes; order Mycobacteriales; family Pseudonocardiaceae; genus CAJCJE01. Next base: position 2,716 of record CAJCJE010000426.1, read on the forward strand.
CAGCGCGGACGCGGTGATGATGTCCACCGAGGTGAGGTCGTCGCGGATGCTTCCGTCGGCTCGGCCGGCCGCGAGCACGGCCTCCAGGTTGGCGGCGATCTCCGGTTGCAGGGCGAAGATCTCCGCGTCCTCGATCGTCGGCCCGCCCAGTAGCGGCAGGACCAACTGGTCCCTGCGGTCGACCAGGCGCAGCAGGAAGCCCTCGATCGCCCTGATCGGATCGGCCAGGTCCTCCTTGGCCAGTCGGGTTTCGTTGCACACCAACGTGTAGGCGTCGAGCACGACCTGCCGGATCAGTGCGCCACGGTCCGGGAAACGCCGGTAGAGCGTGGCGATGTTGACCCCAGCCTCCCTGGCGATGTCGTCCAGTGGCGCGGCGATCCCGCGTTCGCGGAAGGCGGCCCGCGCCGCGGTGAGGATCAGCTCCCGATTCCGAGCGGCATCGGCGCGCAACCTGATTGGCCGCACCATCATTCGCCCCCCTCCCCGGCCGCCGGCCGAACGTCGGGACTGAGACTACGTCATCTCGGTAGTCCAGTACTGTTAAGAGCAGGATTTACTGCATTTGTTTCGGGTGTCGAGTGGTGTCCCGTGGTTCGGAGGACAGTGATCCGCTTCGGCGATATCGGCCCGAACCGGGTCTGGTCGGGCGTAGCATTCGGGCCCGGACTTCGGCGCCGAGGCAGCCGTGGCCGCAACGCGGACGACTGCGAAGGACGGCGAGATGAGTGGCGAGTCCCCGATCGTGACGAGTATCGCGCCCTGGCTCACGGTCGCCGACGGGGCTCGGGCCGTTGCCTTCTACCGGAGCGCGCTCGGCGCGGTCGAGGTCTACCGGCTCGACGGGGTCGACGATCAGGTGGTGGTGGCCCGATTACGGGTCGGCGACTCGGAGTTCTGGCTACAGGAGGACTACGAGGGCAGTCCGTCCGTGCGCGGTGCCGGATCGGTTCGGATGGTCATGACGGTCGACGACCCGGACGCCGGGTTCGCCAGGGCCGTCGCGGCCGGCGCGGTCGAGGTCGCGCCGGTCTCCGAGGCGCACGGTTGGCGCACCGGCCGGGTCACCGACCCGTTCGGGCACGACTGGGAGTTCAGCAAGCCCCTCCCCGAATCCGAATAGGCGACCGGCCGGCGCCGGCCATGATCCACCCCCATCGGGCCGAACTGTCCACTGAGGATGGACCGGCCGCGCTGCCGCTCGTCGGCGAACCGGACGGTTCACCGGGCGGTCGGCCGGGAGGTGCGGGAGAGTGGCCGAGGTTTGCCGGAGCGGCGGAAACGGGTACCAAACGACCACCAGGGGCAACCCGGACGGCCGTCCCGCGTCTGGACAGGTAGGGCAACCCGCGCGGACGGCGGGACATGACGGGAGAGGTTGGCAGCCGATGGCCGGACAATGGGGCGGCGGTGATCGTTACGGCGAGCCGCGCCGGCCGCCGGTGAATCCCCGGCCCGACCGTGCCCGTCAGCAGGCCTATGCCCGGCAGTCGGCCGGCCAGCACGCCGGTCCGGCACCGGTGCGGCCAGGCTATGCGCGACCCGACGGTCCGGCCGGACCCGGTGGCCGTCCGCCGGTTCGGCGGCGCAGTCGATGGCGCATCGTGCGCGGGATCGTCGCCGCCCTGGTGGTGGTGTTCATCGTCGGCGGCATCGCGACCTGGTTCTACCTCGACTCGAACCTACAGCGGGTCAACGCGCTGTCGGACTATTCCGGTCGGCCCGCGCAGGGCGCCGGCACCAACTGGCTGGTCGTCGGCTCCGACTCCCGGCAGGGCCTCACCGACGCGCAGGCCGCGCAACTGCACACCGGTGACTCCTCGGACGTCTCCGGTGGCCGCACCGACACCATCATCCTGGTGCACCTGCCCGACAACAGCACCAAACCGACGATGGTCAGCCTGCTGCGCGACTCCTGGGTCAGCATTCCCGGCCACGGCAAGAACAAGATCAACGCCGCGTATGCTTTCGGCGGTCCCACGCTGCTGGTGCAGACCGTCGAACAGGCCACCGGGCTGCGCATCGACCACTACGCCGAGATCGGGCTCGGTGGCTTCGCCTCCGTCGTCGACGACATCGGCGGCGTGACCATGTGCCTGCCGCAGGCCGACAACGACTCCTATGCCGGCATCAACCTGCCGGCCGGCTGCCAGAACCTCGACGGCGCCAACGCGCTGGGCTACGTGCGCAGCCGTCATGCCTTTGCCACCAGCGACTTCGCCCGCACCGACCACCAGCGGGAGTTCCTCGGCGCGCTGGCCGACAAGATCGCCAGCCCCGGAGTGCTGCTCAACCCGTTCGACGTCTTCCCGATGATCGGCGACCTGCCCGGCGCGATCACCGTGGACAACGGCGACCACCTACAGAACCTGGTCGGCCTCGGCTGGGCGCTGCGGGGGATCTCCGACGGCGGGGTGGTCAGCACCGCGGTGCCGGTGAGTGGGTCGACCGGCAGTTCACTGCTCTGGGACCAGGCCAAGTCGCAGGCACTCTTCCAGGCCCTCAACACCGACCAGGCGGTGCCGGCGGACCTGATCACCGACCACTGACCCCCGACCAGGGCGGGTGTTCGGGGCCGGTACCGGCGACCTCGAACACCCGCCCTCGCGGCGGTTGCTGGTGAAGTTGGCTCAGATCTTGGTGAAGATCTTGGTGTAGGCGTAGCCCAACGGCTTGTCGTACTGGTCGA
>CAJCJE010000427.1 GCA_903970565.1 Candidatus Melainabacteria bacterium
CCGCGCTCGGTGCCTGCATCATCGGCATGGCCTTCCAGGGCGTCATCTACTCCGGGTGGGACAGCTCCTGGGACTTCACCTTCCTCGGCATCATTCTGTTCCTCGCTGTCGGGGTCAACACCGTCATCTACCGGCGAGCGATGAAGGCGCGGCGATGAGCGAGAAAACCGCACTGCTGGAAGTTCGGGACATCAGCAAGTTCTTCGGCAGCGTCAATGCATTGCAGGGCATCTCGCTGTCGGTGTATCCCGGCGAGGTCACCTGCGTCCTCGGCGACAACGGCGCCGGCAAGTCCACGCTGATCAAGATCCTCTCCGGGGTGTTCGCGCCGGATCACGGCCAGTTCCTCGTGGACGGTGCCCAGGTGCGGTTCGACAGTCCGCGCGATGCCCGCGCCCACGGGATCTCCACGGTCTACCAGGATCTCGCGATGATCCCGCTGATGTCGATCTGGCGGAACTTCTTCCTCGGCTCGGAACCGACCAGGGGCTGGGGCCCGTTCCGCCGGTTCGACGTGGCGAAGGCGAAGGACCTGACCAGCAAGGAACTCCGCGCGATGGGCATCGACGTGCGCGATCCCGATCAGGCGGTCGGCACGCTCTCCGGCGGCGAACGCCAGTCCGTCGCGATCGCCCGCGCCATCCACTTCGGCGCGCGACTGCTCATCCTGGACGAGGCGACCTCCGCGCTCGGTGTCAAGCAGGCCGGGGTGGTGCTGCGGCGGATCGCGCAGGCGCGGGAGCAGGGCCTCGGCGTCATCTTCATCACGCACAACCCACACCACGCCTACCCGGTCGGCGACCGGTTCGTGGTGCTCAACCGGGGCCAGAGCCTCGGTAACTTCGCCAGGTCCCAGATCACCAGGGACGACCTGGTCCGGTTGATGGCGGGCGGCGCCGAACTGGACGAACTCAGCCACGAACTCGAACGCCCGCTCCCGGACAACCCGCTCGCCGACAACGCACTCACGGACGACATGCCGGTCGACAACGCGAAGCTGGCAGCCGCCAACCTTGACGATCCACAGGTGGCAACCTCCAAGGTTGACGATCCGAAAACTGATGATCGCAACGTTGCCGACCCGAAGGTTGACGGGCCGAAGTTTGGCGGGCCGAAGTTTGACGGGCCGGACGTGGACGATCCCAAGGTGTGACGATCCCCAGCAGCCGGCCTGACGGCCTGATGTCGAAGGGTTTCCCGTGACCGTGAACTATCACCGCCGCCCCACCGGTCAGCTACCGGAAACCGTCGCGGTCACCCCGCAGGACGCCGGCTGGGACTACAGCGGCCTGCGTGTGCTGCAACTGGGCCCCGGCGAGGATTTCGGCCTCGACACCGCCGACCACGAAACCCTCGTCGTCCCACTGTCCGGCGGCGCGACCGTGACCACGCCGGAGCAGGAGTTCACCCTGCGCGGCCGGCCGGACGTGTTCAGCGGCCCGACCGACTTCGTCTACCTGCCGATCGGCAGCACGGCGCGGATCGCCACCGTCGACGGCGGCCGGTTCGCGCTGCCCTCGGCCAAGGCGACCCGCAGGCTCCCGGCCCGCTACGGCCGGGCCGAGGACGTCCCGGTCGAACTGCGCGGGGCGGGGCGCGCCAGCCGGGAGGTGCACAACTTCTGCACCCCGGAGACCTTCGACGCGGACAAGCTGATGGCGGTCGAGGTGATCACGCCCGGCGGCAACTGGTCGTCCTATCCGCCACACAAGCACGACGAGGACACCGAGGACGAGCAGGAGTTGGAGGAGATCTACTACTTCGAGATCTCCGGCCACGACGCCACCGAGGGCGTTGGCTACCAGCGGGTGTACACCTCAGGCGAAGGCCGGGAGATCGACGTGTTCGCCGAGGTGCGAACCGGCGACGTCGTGCTGATTCCCTACGGCTACCACGGCCCGTCGATGGCCGCGCCGGGCTATCACATGTACTACCTGAACGTGATGGCCGGACCGGGCGAGGAACGCGCCTGGCTGTTCAACGACGACCCGGCCCACGCCTGGGTTCGCGACGGCTGGCCAGCGGAACCCATCGACCCCCGGCTACCCTTCCCACCCGGCTCGCCCGCCCGACACAAACCGCCAACCCCATGACCTACCACCCCCAGCACAACCCAAAACCCGAAACTCCCCCACAAAAATTTTCACCCCAGCGCAGACCCCCGCCCTCCCTAGGGGGCGGCCCCTGAGTCCAGTCTATCGCCGATATACACCCCGGCCAAGGTGAATGGGACGGACTGTGGACAACGCGGACCATTGTGGACAACTCGCGGGGTTGGCAAAAAACCGCTGGACACCGCCGATTCGAGTCGGTAGCAGTACAAGATTCAAGTCGGTAGCAGTACGAGATTCGAGTCGACGGCGGTACGAGATTCGATTCCTTAGCAGTACGACCGACCGCACCCCCAGCTGGGCAACCTAATCATCCCGGCCCGGTCCACAAAACCGGATATACCAGCGATCGGAGCTGACGATGAACACCATCCGGTTGACGACCGCCCAAGCCCTGGTGCGGTGGCTCATCGCGCAGCGAACCGAACTCCAGGACGGCACCGAGGCGCCCCTGTTCCCGGCGGTGTTCGCCATCTTCGGCCACGGCAACGTTCTCGGGCTCGGCACCGCGCTGGCCGAGCACCGCGAGAACCTTCCGGTCTGGCGCGGGCACAACGAGCAGGGCATGGCGCTGGCCGCGGTCGGTTATGCCAAGGCGACCCAGCGCCGGCAGGTCGGCGTGGTCACCACCTCGATCGGGCCCGGCGCGCTGAATCTGGTCACCGCAGCCGGTGTCGCGCACGCCAACCGACTGCCGCTGCTGCTCCTGCCCGGCGACACCTTCACCTCCCGCGCGCCCGACCCGGTCCTGCAACAGGTCGAGTCGTTCGGCGATCCGGGCAGCACGGTCAACGATGCCTTCCGGCCCGTCAGCCGGTACTTCGACCGGATCATCCGGCCCGAGCAGCTGCTCGCCAGTCTCCCCCAGGTGGCCCGCGTCCTCACCGATCCGGCGGAGGTCGGGCCGGTGGTGCTGGCGCTGCCGCAGGACGTACAGGCGGAGGCGTTCGACTTTCCGACCGCGCTGTTCGAACCGGTACTGCACCGCCTCCCACGCCCCCGGCCCGACCGAGTCGCTCTCGCGTCGGCCGCGCGCATCCTGACCACCGCGCAACGGCCGCTGTTGGTGCTGGGCGGTGGGGTTCGCTACTCGGGAGCGACCGCGACGGCGGTGGATTTCGCGCAGCGGCACGGTATTCCGATGGTGGAGACCACCGCCGGCCGCACGCTGGTGCCGCATGACCATCCGCTCCATGCCGGCCCGCTCGGCATCACCGGTTCCTTCTCGGCGAACGCGCTGGCGGCGCAGGCGGACGTCGTGCTCGCGGTCGGCACCCGGCTACAGGATTTCACCACCGCCTCATGGACGGTGTTCCACGCCGACGCGCGACTGGTCGCGTTGAATGCCGCGCGTTTCGACGCGGTCAAACACGGCGCGGTGGCGCTGGTCGCGGACGCCGAGGAAGGGCTGCGCGAGCTGACCGAGGCACTGCGCGACTGGCGGTCGCCGCAGGACTGGTCGGACCAGGCGGCGCGGGAACGAGCCCGGTGGGACGCGCACATCGACCGGTTGCGCGCCGAGACCGAGGGACGGCCCACCTACGCACAGGTGGTCGGCGTCGTGAACGAGCAGTCCGGCCCCGACGACTACGTGATGACCGCGTCCGGCGGACTGCCCGGCGAGTTGATCGGCGGCTGGCGCGGCACCGGAGAGTCCACAATGGACGTCGAGTACGGCTTTTCCTGTATGGGATACGAGTTGGCCGGGGCCTGGGGCGCGGCGATGGCCCGGCGGATCAGCCGGCCGACCGGGGTGGTCACCACCCTGCTCGGCGACGGCTCCTACCTGATGGCGAACTCGGAACTGTTCTCGGCGGCCTTCGCCGGGCACGGTTTCGTCGCGGTGGTCTGCGACAACGACGGGTACGCGGTGATCGCGCGCCTACAGGAAGGCCAGGGCGGCCTTGCCTTCAACAACATGTACGCCGACTGCCGCAGCGCGGGCGACGGGCGGATCAGGACGGATTTCGCCGCGCACGCCGCGTCGTTGGGTGCGGCCGTCTTCGATACCGGGGCCGGCGGCGGACTCACCGAGTTCGCCGAGGTCTACCGGGCCGCGCGCGCGGCCGCGGTCGACCGGCCGGCGGTGGTGGTCGTGCGCACTCATCCGTCGTCCTGGACCGAGGCGGGCGCCTGGTGGGAGGTCGGGGTACCGCAGAACGCCGACCTACCGGAAATCCTGGCCGCCCGGCAACGCCTCGATCAGGCCAAGGCCGAACAGGTCCGCTACCTCCGGTCCTGAAAGTTCACCGGGTCTGCCCTGAAACCGCCCCCTGATAACCGAAAGCAGGAGGCCCCGGCCGGCTGGACGGGTGTCCAATGGTCTTCAGGCAGATCACGATCTGAGGTGAATCACGTTCCGGGGTGACCCATGCGCGGGACAATCGCGGCTCTGGCAGTCGGGGTGGCCGTGTTCGGCCCCTCAAGTGGCCGGTAGATCGACAAAACCGACCATCTCCGGGAACTTTTCCGACCCGACGACGTCTAACAACCGATGTCTGACACAGGACGGAACAGTCGACAACCTGGGGGTGGGGTCGTGCGGAGGTCGATCGCGGCATTGGCGGTGGGGGTCGCCGTGTTCGGTATCAGCGGGGTGGTCGCCGCCTGCGATTCACCGACCTACGACGGAGTCTGCGAGAACACCTCGACCCAGCTGCGGACCGACGACAAGGACTGTCAGCAACCCGGTGAGGGTACCGGCAACGCCGGGTTCATCTGGGTCTACTACCTCGCCAGCCGTCGGATACCTCCGGCCGGCAACGGCGTCCAGGACGCGACCACGGACCCGCCGAACGGCGCCGACCTGTCCAACGGTGGCGTGCCCAGCGGCGGCACCAACGGTGGTAGCGACGATGACGACGACGACAAGGGCGGCAGTGGCGGGCTGAGCAACAACGGTGGCGGGGACGACGACAACGGTGGCAGCGGCGGTGGCAGCGGTGACAGCGGCGGGGACGACGGTGGCGATGACGGCGGGGGCGGCGGAAGCAGCGGGGGCGGCGGAGGCGGCGGAGGCGGCGACGACGACGGGTAGCGCGCCGGGCCACTCGGACCGTTCGACGGGTGCGGCGCGGAGGGTGTGGTAGAGATGGCGTGAGTAGTACGTCGCCCATCGAACGCGAGGACCAGCCCATGCGGCGCAACATCCTGATCACCGGGGCCAGTTCCGGTCTTGGTGCGCAGATGGCTCGGGAGTTCGCCGCGCGAGGCCGCAACCTCGCGCTGTGCGCGCGCCGCACCGATCGATTGGAGGAGCTGCGCACGGAGCTGATCTCGGCGCATCCGGGCATCACGGTGGCCATCCGCACACTGGACGTCGCAGTGCCCGACCAGGTGTTCGACGGATTCCGGGCGCTCGCGGCGGAACTCGGCTCACTGGACCGGGTGATCGTCAATGCCGGTGTCGGCAAGGGACAGCCGATCGGCACCGGCCGGTTCGACGCGAATCTACAGACCGTGCAGACGAACTTCGTCGGCGCGCTGGCGCAGTGCGAGGCGGCGATGGAGACCTTCCGCGCCAACGGCACCGGCCACCTGGTCATGATCTCCTCGCTGGCGGCCTTCCGTGGCCTGCCGCGCAACGTGACCGCGTACGCCGCGACCAAGGCCGGGGTCGCCTCGCTGGCCGAGGGCATCCGCGCCGACACGCTGCGCACCAGGATCAGGGTGACCACCCTGTTTCCCGGTTACATCCATTCGGAGATGAACCCGGAGTCGGACCCGAACCCGCTGATCAGCAGGACCGTGCCGGCGGTGCGCACGATGATCACCGCGATGGAGCGGGAGGTGCCGACCGCGATCGTGCCGCCGTGGCCGTGGGCGATCCTCGGTCGAGCCATGAAGATCATGCCGCTGTCGCTGGTCGCCCGGTTCCTCTGAGCGGGTCAGGACCCGCTGGGCAGGGTCGCGGTGCGCAGTACGTCGATGGTCTCCCGATCGCCGCGCAACTGGGGCGGCCGGCCCGTGCGCAGCAGGTCCCGCCAGTGGCCCTGTTCGTAGGGAGTGGCGCTGGTGTGCTCGGTGAAGTCGGTGAGCAGCGTGACGAACCTGGCCGGATCGGCCTGGTGCGGGAAGTGGCCGGCGTCCGGGAAGATCTCCAGCCTGCTGCCGGGCATCGCGGCGTGCGCGAGGTGCGCGTGCCGGACCGGGATGACATGATCGTGCTCGCCCCAGACCAGCAGGGTGGGCATTCCCTCGGTCAGGTAACAGCGATCCAGCATGGTGACCACCTGGCCGCGCCGGTCGACCACCGAGCGCAGGGTGCGCAGGAAGGCGCGCTGCGCGGTCGGGTCGGCCAGCGCGTGATAGCGCTCCAGGACGTAGTGCAGGTCGCCGCCGAGGCCGAACCCGCCGGCCAATCGCAGCAGCGGCGCGAGCAGCCTGGTCAGCTGCTGCGCGGGCGAGGCGGTGAGCAGCGGCAAGGGGGCGGCGACCG
>CAJCJE010000428.1 GCA_903970565.1 Candidatus Melainabacteria bacterium
CGCCGGCGGCGCAGCTGAGCGCGACCTCCTGCCAGGAGACGTCGCCGACGGGCCCGGTGGCCGGCCGGGTCGGTGCCCGGAACACGCCGGCGCCGGGCCGGGCGGTGACCAGGCCCTCGGCGGCGAGGGCGGCGATCGCCCTGGCCACGGTCACCGGGCTCACCCGGTGCCGCCCGACCAACTCACGACTGGACGGCAGCTTCGCACCGTCCGGATAGCGCTCCAGTTCGGTCCGCAGCGCGACCAGCAGAGACGCGACACTGCTACTATCGGACATGAATCCAGAGGATAGCGCTATCGCATCTGGGCGGGTAGCGGTCCGCGTCGGCACCAGCCTGTCGGCGCTGGGGGTGCTGGCCTTCTCGTTCACCTTCCCCGCGACGGCACTGGCGTTGCGGGGTTTCGGCGCGTTCAGCGCCGTCGGCAGCCGGTGTGTCCTGGCGGCGGTGCTCGCCGGGATCTGCCTGACGGCGCGCCGGGTACCCGTGCCGCGACGGTCGCATTGGCGGGCCATCGCCGTGGTGGCGGGTGGCTGCGTGCTCGGTTTCCCCGTGCTGACCACGCTGGCGTTACGGACCTCCTCCACCGCGCATTCCGCCGTGGTCACCGGCCTGCTCCCGCTGGCCACCGCCGTGGTCGCGACCCGGTTGACCGGCCGGCGCCCCTCCCGCGCGTTCTGGCTGGCGGCCGGCGCGGGCGCGGCGGCGGTGGTGGCGTTCAGCATCCAGCAGAGCCACGGCCTCCCCTCCGCCGCCGACCTGCTGCTGTTCGCGGCCCTGGTGGTGTGCGCGTTCGGCTACGCCGAGGGCGGCCGGTTGGCCGGCGAGATGCCCGGTTGGCAGGTCATCGCCTGGGCGCTGGTGCTCGCCCTGCCGGTCACCGTGCCATTGACGGCGGTCGCGCTGGCCACCGAGCCGGTGCACCGGGGCACGCCGGCCGTCCTCGCGCCGGCCATCCTCGGTCTGGCCTACTCCGCGTTCCTGTCCCAGTTCGCCGGTTTTCTTGCCTGGTATCGGGGCATGGCGATCATCGGCGTAGCCAGGGCCAGCCAACTCCAGTTGGCCCAGCCGCTGCTGACCCTGATCTGGTCGGTGCTGCTGCCGCGCGAGCAGGTCCCGGCCGCCGCGCCGATCACGGCGGTGGCGGTGCTGGCCTGCATCGTGGTCACCCAACGCGCCCGCACCGCCGGCCCACCCCCACGCCACCCGGGCACCACGCCCGTGGTGGACAGCGGGCCGCGCGTCCGGTCCTGACCGGAAAACCCGCTGCTCAGGCCGGTCGACAACCAGCGGTCACGGCTGGTCGAGGCGCACCGTCACGGTCACCCGGCCCCGCTCGTCACGCCGCGACACGGCGTGACCGTGCCGGTCGACCCCGTTGAGGTGCAGCGACACCGGGCCGCCGTCGCCGAGGAAGTTGCGCCACCACGCCTTGGCGTCGGGCATCTGGACCCCGATCCTGATCTCGGAGCCGACCCACCGGTACCCGATGGGCGTGCTGAAGGTACGCCCCGAGCGCCGCCCGGTGTAGGTGATCATCGCGATGTGCCGGCCGACGAGGCCGCCGACCAGTGGCGCGGTGGTCAGCGCGGCCACGCCCGCGTTGACGCAACCCACCATCCGAGACATCGTCGTTCCGCCGAGCATCGGGCCTCCCACCACACCTCGCCGATACGCCGATCGTAGGCCGATGCCGGTCGCCGTGCCGGAGAATCGCTGGTCGGGGTGGATATCACTAGTCGGGGTCGACGAGGACGACGAGGGCCGGGGCGAACGCGGGCGCGAGGTCCAGCAGCTGGGTGGTGCTGATCGTCGCGCCGCGCGGCGAGTCGAATCCACCGTGGATGTCCAGTTCGGCCGCGTCCCGGAAGTCGAGATCGTCGATCTGCCCCCGGTCGAGTTCCAGGCCGGTGACGGTCGAGCCGGGGAAGGTGACCTTTTGCAGCCGAAGACGCTCACCCGGATCAGCCTCGAGTCGAACAGCGCGGTGCCGGCGAGCACGCTGGTCGCGAACTCCGCCTCCAGCCAGCTGGTGTCGGCCAGGTCCGAACCGTTGAGCTGACAGCCACCCAGCCACACGTCGTTGAACCGGCTTCGGCGCGGCTGACGGTCGGCGAAGTCCACTCCGGACAGTGCCGACTCGGTGACGCGCAGGTTTCCGGCGCGGATACCGCCGAAGGTGGTCCGGGTGAACAGGGCGGTGTCGTAGACCGCGCCCGGCGTGGGTGGGTCGTCCTCGGTCGCGTGGTAATCGACGTAGGGCAGTCGCGCGAACTCGCGCGGCTTCGGCACGGACCTCAGGACTGACCTCACCCGCTCGACGTGGTGATCACGGACTCCTTCGGCCCCGGCGTATCGGGTGACGGTGGCGGAATCCGGGTCAGCACAGCGATTCCGCGTCCCGAGGGTCGGTATCCGACACGATCACCGGCGCTGGCGCCGGGACCGGGACCGGGGCGGGTTCGGTGGCGCGGCTGCCGGAGCGTTCCGCGCCGATCCCGGCGACCACCACGAACGCGATCCCGACCACCGAGAGCCAGCCCGGTACCTGGTGCAGCGCGAGGAACCCGATGACCAGCGCGATCGCCGGTTCCACGCTCATCAGCGTGCCGAAGGCGGCGGTGCTGAGCCGGCGCAGGGCGACCATTTCCAGGCTGAAGGGCACCACCGGCAGCAGCACCGCGAGACCGAAGCCGACCAGCAGGAGCTGCCAGTCGAGCCGGCCGAACACGACCGGGCCGGCGATGACGGTCGCGACGATCCCGGCCACCGGCATGGAGATCGCCAGCCCCCGGATACCGGACAGCTCGTCGCCGACCCGTTGGGTGAGCAGGATGTAGCCGGCCCAGCAGACCGCCGCCGCCAACGCGAACCCGACGCCGATGAGGTCGACCCCACCGCGCCAGGGTTCGGTCAGCAGCAGCACCCCGACCGCGGCCAGCGGCGGCCAGCGCTTCGCCGCGCCACGGCCACGGGCCACCGCGACGCCCAGCGGGCCGAGGAACTCCAACGCGCTGGCGGTGCCCAACGGCAGGCGGGCGATCGCGGCCACGAACAACAGGGTCAGGCCCGCGGTGACCACGCCCAGCAGCAGACAGGTGCGCAGCGCGGCGCGGGTGTAGTGGGAGGGGCGGGGGCGGACGATGACCAGCAGCAGCACCCCGGCCCACGCCAGCCGCAGCCAGG
>CAJCJE010000429.1 GCA_903970565.1 Candidatus Melainabacteria bacterium
GACCGAGCTGCCCCGGTTGCCCTGGTTGTCCCAACGAACCCGACTGACCCGACTGACCCAACAGACCCGAATGCCCCGGTTGGCCCAACACACCTGGCTGGCCGGATTGACCCAGCACACTTGGCTGGCCCGGTTGACCCAGCAGGCCGGCGTGCCCCGACTGGTCCGTCAGACCGGCCTGCCCCAGCAGGCCGGCGTGCCCCGGCTGCCCCGACAGTCCCAGTTGACCCGACCCGCCGGGCTGGCCCAGCAGACCTGGCTGGCCGGTCTCGGCACCGTGCCCCGGCTGACCGAGCACACCCGGCTGGCCGGTCGGCGAACCGGTCAGGTTCGACAGCCCGGCTCCGTGCGCGATCGAACCGGGGCCGGCCAGCGCCGATTCCACACCGGACAGTCCGCCCCCCGGACTGGCACTGACCGGGCTGGGCCGGCCGTAGACCGTCGAACCACTGTCCAGTCGAATCGAGTTCGTCAGATTCTTGTTGACCTGCGCGACGTTCGCCGAGGTGCCGCGCACCGCGCTGTCGACCCCGAGCAGCGCGGCCGGATTTCCGGCGGCGGCGGCCTGCTGGGCCGCGTCGTTGTTCTTGGCCAGCGTGACGAGGTGCGCGACAATCTGGACCTTCGCCTGGCCGACCTGATCGGCGGCGTGTTCCAGCTGGTCAGCAGCACTGTTGCAGCCCCTGACCGTGCTGGTGAGCCGGCCGGAGTCCGGTTCGGTGAAGCCGTTCCAGTGTGCTTGGGCGGCGGCTGCGGTCGGCCCCTGGACCGCGGCCAGAGCCTGGCTCGCCGAGGTGTCCGCGTCGCCGGTCACCGCCGACAACGACTGGCCGGCCTGCCGCCAGGCCTGCGCCGAGGACCGCATAGCGTCCTCGTCGGCCTGCGGCCACTGCACCCCGGCCGCAGCCGCGACCCCAGCCAGTTCACTGGGGAGTTCGATGCCCATCCGCACTCCATCGTCGTGGTCCGATGCCCAGGTCCGGTCTGGTTGGTCCAACTGGTCGCTGCCGATCTTCCCCAGGCGAGCCGACGCCGGCCGCCGCGCCCGAGGCGTGACTCATTCCGACTCGCGCACACTCGCCGAGTTCTGCTGATCAACCTGCTCGTAGCGACCGGCCGTCGCGGTGAACCGGTCGCCGACGTCGGCCAGCCCGGCCGGGAGCGACCCCAACATGCTCAGGGTGTCCTGCGCCGGCTGGAGGTACCCGGCCGCGAAACTCTGCCCGGCCTCGTCATCACCCCAACAGGCCCCGGATTCACCGAGCGCGCCGCTCAACTCACGATGAATGGCACTGGTCCGCTCCGCGTGGCCGGCGAACTCGCCGCCGTGCTGGCGCAGTCGCGCGGGGTCCGCGCTGAAACCGCCGGTCATCTCGACCTCCCACGATTACCACCACGGACACCCGTATTCGGGTTCACGGTGTTCATCCAGCTCTTCTCCTCGAAACTGTCCTCGTCCTCGTACCGGCGGCGAACCGGGCGAGGCGGGGTCGGCGGCGATTCCGGCACGAGTTCGGCAGGCCGCAGATCGGCCCGCCCGGCCAACAGCGCGGCCGGGTCGGCGTCCGCCGGCAACACCGGACGCAGCGTGTCGTTGGCCCGCGCGGCGGCTCGGCCCGCTGCCGCGCCGACCGTCCGGACGATCTCCTGGGCCAGCTCGGCGGCCCGATAACGCTGATAGGCGGCATCCGCGACGAGGAGGCCGATCAGATTGCCCTGCGGCCCGACGGTCGCGGTGATCAGCCCGTCCGCGCTGGTCGCCGACTCCTTGATGGCCAGCAGCGACCGATGGACCTCCGCGAGTTGTTCGCGGGTGCGCCGGTAGTCGGCGAGCAGCTCCTCAACCTGGTCGGAGTGGCTGGCCATGTCCCACCTCCGGTCTCCTGCTCTGCCGGGCATGGCGCTCGTCGGCCATCTGACGGCGGACGGCTCCGATCGGTTCCCGGCGGTGTCGGTATATCTACCGATATTGTCGGCCGAGCGCCAGCGTTACCGCAGCACCAGCCAACGGACGGTCGAACCACCCCGGCATCGACTACCGAATGACGGCGCGGCCCGCACGTTCCGCCACCGCCGGCCAGGTCCGCAGCGCAGGCGCAAGACGTTCCGGCGGCCTCAGCCGGCCAGCGCGCGCACCACCCGAGACGGACTCGGCCGGCCGAGCTGCCCGGCCATCCAGGCACTCGTCTCGACCAGTTTGTCCAGGTTCACTCCGGTCCGGATGCCCAGACCGTCCAACGCCCAGACCAGATCCTCGGTGGCCAGATTGCCCGTCGCCGACTCCGCGTACGGACACCCGCCGAGCCCACCCGCCGAAGAGTCCACAGTAGACACACCAAGGCGCAGCGCGGCCACCGTGTTCGCCAGCGCCTGGCCGTAGGTATCGTGAAAATGCACGGCCAGTCCGGACAGTTCGGTCCCGGCCTCGACGAATGCCCCGAGCAGCGCCTCGACCTGTCCGGACGTCGCCACGCCGATGGTGTCGCCGAGCGAAAGCTGCGAGCAGCCCATCTCCAGCAGCCGCCGCCCCACCGAGACGACCTGCTTGGCCGCGACCGACCCCTCCCACGGATCGCCGAAGCACATCGACACATACCCGCGCACGTCCAGCCCCTC
>CAJCJE010000430.1 GCA_903970565.1 Candidatus Melainabacteria bacterium
GGCCTCGGCCCTGGCATGGGCCCGCCGGGTCGGATCGTCGATCCGCTCGACCGCCAGCGACCAGCGGCCGGCCACCGTCGGCGGCCCCAGCCGGCTCGGCATGGTCGGCCGGGTCCGCAGCCGGGCATACCGGCCGCGCGGCGCGGACCGGCGCGGTTTGTGCGCCCCGCCCCCGGAAAGCACCGAACGCAACGGCGCCAAGGTGTCATTGGTGACCAGCCCGGCCCAGACCAGATCCCACACCGCGGCGACCAGCGCGGCGTCATCGCCCGGCTGCTCGCCCTCCTCCGCCAGCCGGGCCCCGACCCGATCGCCGAGCTGCCGGAAGAACAGCGCCCCACCGTCCAATACGGACAGCACGGCGCGGTGCAGTGGACTGTCCGGCACCGACTCCTCAACCTCCGGCAGCAACAGCCCGGCCACGTCGCTGGGCGCGAACACGATCCAGCCGTCCCCGCCGGCCAGCGCGCCGCACCCGGTCCAGCTCACCTCACCGCTCGCGGTCAGCTCGTCCAGCAGCGCGGGTGAGTAACCGGGCAGCCGCGCCGGCAGGATCAGCGACTCCACCGCGCTGGCCGGCAACGGCGTACCGGCCAACTGCTCGACGACGTTCACCACGTCCTCGACGCTCGCCGCCGCGCGCAGCGTACCGAGCCGACCGTCCCCAGTGGACTTCCGATGCGCGGTGACGCCGTGCCAGGCCGGCAGAAACCGGCCGAGCGCGGCCTGCTCGACCGGTTCGACCTCGGCCCGCAGCCTCGCCAGCGACGCGCGCCGCAACCTGCGCAGCACCTCGGCGTCGCAGTACTCCATCCCGCTGGGCCGAGGCTGCGCCTCACGCACCGGCCGCAGTTCACCGCGCACCAGCCGACCGGTGCCGGCCAACCGCTCCAACACCCCGGTCACCACCGACACCCCCAGCCCGAACCGGGTGGCCGCCTCCGCCGGCGCGAACGGCCCCCGGCAGCGGGCGAAACGGATCAGCAGGTCGGCGAGGGGATCGGCGACCAGTTCGGTGAACGCCTCCGGTATCCCGACCGGAAGCGCGACTCCCAGCGCGTCCCGCACCCGGCCCGCGTCCTCGATGGCGATCCACCGGTCCTCGCCGGCGATCCGCACGACGATCGCGCGCCGCGCCGAACCCAGCTCGGCCAGCCACTCCGGCGCCACGCCCCGCGCCGCCGCCTCCTCGGTGGACAGATCCCCGATGAACCGCAACAGGTCCGAGGCGCCCTCCCTGTCGCGGGCCTGCCGACCGGGGGACAGGCGTTGCAGATCGGCCTCGATCTCGGCGAGCATCTCCGGATCGAGCAGCTCCCGGATCGCCTCCGACCCGAGCAGTTCGGCCAGCAACGCGGTATCCAGCGACAGCGCCGCCGCCCGCCGTTCGGCCAGCGGCGCATCGGTCTCGTACAGGAACATGCCGACATAGCCGAACAACAGGCTGCGCGCGAACGGCGACGGAGTCGGCGTCGCCACCTCCACCACCCGCACCCCGCGGCCCCGGATGTCGGCCATCAACTCGCGCAGCCCCGGCACGTCGTAGACGTCCTGTAGGCACTCCCGCATCGCCTCCAGCACCACCGGGAACTGCTCGTACCGCGCGGCGACACTCAACAACTGCGCCGAACGCTGCCGCTGCTGCCACAACGGCGTCCGTCGCCGGGGATCACGCCGGGGCAGCAACAACGACCGGGCCGCGCACTCCCGGAACCGGGCCGCGAACAGCGCCGAACCACCCACCTCCGCCACCACCAGCTGCTCGACCTCCTCCGGGTCGATCAACAGATCCTCGGCGACCGGCGGCAACTGCTCACCCCCCTCGTCGAGAGCATCCGGCAACCGCAGCACGATCCCGTCATCGGAATGCATCACCTGCGGCGCGACCCCGCTCCGCCGCGTCATCCTCGCCGCCGCGATCAGCGCCCACGGCGCGTTCACCTGCGCCCCGAACGGCGAGTGCACCACCAGCCGCCAGTCACCCAACTCGTCCCGGAACCGTTCCACCACAATGGTTCGATCGTCCGGCACATGCTTGGTCGCGGCCTTCTGCTCACCGAGATAGGCCAGCAGATTGTCCGTCGCCCACTCGTCCAGACCCGCGGAACCGGCCCGCAACCGGGCATCCGCCACATTGGCCGCCGCGATCTCCCGAACGAACTTCCCCTGCGCCCGGCCGAGTTCCAGCGGCCGGCCCGGCGCATCGCCCTTCCAGAACGGCATCCTGGCCGCCTGCCCCGGCGCCGGACTGACGATCACCCGGTCATGGGTGATGTCCTCGACCCTCCATGACGAGGTACCGAGCAGGAACACATCACCCACCCGCGACTCGTAGACCATCTCCTCGTCCAGCTCACCCACCCGTGAACCGTGCCCCTGCTCGTCGGCCGGCGTGGTCACCGTGAACAGGCCACGATCCGGGATCGTGCCGCCCGAGGTGACCGCCAGCCGCTGCGCGCCCGGCCGGCCGTGCAACTCGCCGTTGATCCGATCCCAGGTGATCCTCGGCCGCAACTCACCGAAATCCGCGCTCGGATAACGCCCGGCCAGCATGTCCAGCACCGCATACAGCGCGGAATCCGGCAGCCCGGCGAACGGCGCGGCCCGGCGCACCACCCCGGTCAGCTCGGTCACCGTCCACGGCCGCACCGCGACCATCGCGACAATGTGCTGCGCCAACACATCCAGCGGATTGCGCGGATACTTCAACGCCTCGATCGACCCGCTGGCCATCCGCTCCGCGACCACCGCGCAGGACACCAGATCGCCCCGGAACTTCGGGAACATCACACCGTAGGAGGTCGCGCCGACCTGGTGCCCGGCCCGACCGACCCGCTGTAGTCCCGACGCGACCGTCGGCGGTGCCTCCACCTGCACGACCAGATCCACCGCGCCCATGTCGATGCCCAGCTCCAACGAGGACGTCGCCACGACGCACGGCAACTGACCGGACTTCAGCGCCTCCTCGACCCCGGTGCGCTGCTCCCGCGACATCGACCCGTGATGCGCGCGGGCGATCACCGGCGCCGCACCCCGCGCAACCCCGGACTGCCCGAGGGCCTCGGCCGGAAAACGCTCCAGCTCCAGCTCCGGCGGTTCGGCAAGTTCCTCCGCGCGCAACTCGTTCAACCGCGCGGTCAACCGCTCCGCGAGCCGCCGCGAGTTCGCGAACACGATCGTCGACCGGTGCGCGGAGACCAGATCCAGGATTCTCCGCTCCACAGCCGGCCAGATCGACGCCCGGCGCACCCCGCCGGAACCAGGGCCGGCGATCTCCTCCAGCGTGCCGATCCCGCCGGCCACCGGCAGCCTGGCCAGTCCGTCCTCCTCGTCGTCCCGGCCGACCGGTGCGTCCAGCTCGGCCAGATCCGGCACCGGCACCTCGACCCGCACCCGCACCGTCTTGGTGTTCTCCGGCGCGACCACCCGGACCGGCCGCCCACCCGCCAGGAACGCGCTGACCTCCGCCACCGGCCGCACCGTCGCCGACAGCCCGATCCGCTGCGCGGGAGAGTCCAGCAAGGTGTCCAGCCGCTCCAGCGACAACGCCAGATGCGCGCCGCGCTTCGTACCGGCCACCGCGTGCACCTCGTCCAGGATCACCGTCTCGACCCCGCGCAGCGACTCCCCGGCCGAGGAGGTGAGCAGCAGGAACAGCGACTCCGGGGTGGTCACCAGCACATCCTGCGGCGCCCGGTTGAACGCCCTGCGCTCACTGGCCGGCGTATCCCCGGTGCGCATCCCGACCGTCGTCCTCGGCTCCGGTTCACCCAGCCGCAGCGCGGCCTGCCGGATACCGGCCTGCGGCGCGCGCAGATTGCGCTCCACATCCACCGCGAGCGCCTTCAACGGCGAGATGTAGAGCACCCGACAACGGCGCAGCGGATCAGCCGGTGGCTCCTGTGTCGCCAACCGGTCCAGCGCCCAGAGGAACGCGGCCAGCGTCTTACCCGACCCGGTCGGCGCCACCACCAGGGCGTGCTCACCCGCCGCGATCGCCCGCCAGGCACCGCGCTGCGCATCCGTCGGCGCGGCGAACGCGCCCCGGAACCACTGCCGGGTCGCCGGCGAGAACAGTTCCAACACGTCGTCAGCCACCCCACCATCCTGAACCCTCCCACCGACACTGCGCCGTCCACCCCGTCTGACCAGCGAAAAGCCGTGATCGGTCCGGACGGGCAGGTGCGCGTGCGAAGATCTGCACCGGTGACGACAGGTGACGGTCGGACAGGCGGAGGACAGCCAAGGTGAACGTGCTCTCGGTGGACCTCGGCACGGCCAACACCGTCGCGGTCATCGCCACCGACGACCACCCACCCCGACTGGTCGAGGTCATGCCCTCCGGGGTGTTCGCCGACGAAACCGACAACCGGCTCATCGTCGGCCGCGACGCACAGGCCCGCGCCC
>CAJCJE010000431.1 GCA_903970565.1 Candidatus Melainabacteria bacterium
GCCGCGCGGGCCGTCGACTCGGCCGCGCGGCTCAGCGGCGCGGACTCCGGCGGGGCGGACTCCGGCGGGGCGAACGCGGACTCCGGCGGGGCAGCCGCCCGATCCGACGATGTGCCAGCTCTGCCCGGGGACTCGGCCGCGCCCTCCGATGACCCGGCCGAGGAATCCGGTGGCCGAGCTGAGCAGTCCGGACATTCGGCCGAGTCCACAAGCGATGGTTCGGATGACCGACAGGTGAATGATCAGCCGGCGACGAGGTCACAACCGCGCCGCCGGCTGATTGACGACCCCTTCGGTGATGTCCTGCCCGACACCACCGCCGACGAGCGCGATCCCGAGTCCGCAGGTCGCTACGACGAGACCTGGTATCAGGAGAACCGCCCACCCCACCACGACCGATACTGACCACCCGGTCCCAATTTCGAAGCTCCGCCGCGTGGGGGCCCACCCCCCTCCCCCTCCCGCCGCCCCCGTGTTGAAGCTGGTGGAGCTGGGTTGCGGTTGTTCGCGGCGCAGCCCGCAGGTGGCCGGGTGGCCCGCGGGCACGCCGAGTTGAGCGCGTGGCGATCCGGTGACCGGCTACGCCGCAGGTGACCGGCGTACGGCGTCCGGATCTGTGTTCGGACGCCGGTATACCCGGATCGTGCAGCGTTTGCCACGGCGATCGTCGGCAGCAGCCTGCCTGGAGCTGCTCCGCTTTCAGGGCGCCGGGTTCGGACCGACGCGCCTGAAGATCGGTACCGGCCTCGGGGCGCGCCGAGGCCCGTGTTGGTAACCGCGTTGGTGTCAGTCCCGCGACCGCTGCTCCTGGAGCAGATCGCGGATGTCGGTGAGCACGCTGATCTCGGTCAGCGCGGCGGCTTCCGGCTCCTTGCCCCGGTTGCGTCGTTCGATCAGCTTGGCCATCGGCATGACGAACAGGAAGTAGACCACCGCGGCAATGATCAGGAAGTTGATCGCCGCTGTGATCACCGCACTGAAGTCGATGACTGTCTTCGGGTCGGTGCTGCCGGAGACCAGTTGAACGGACAGCTTCGAGCTTTTCGGGCCGGCGCCGATGGCTGCGATCAACGGGTTGATCAGGTTCGTCACGATGGAGGTGACCACCGCGGTGAACGCGGTGCCGATCACCACCGCGACCGCGAGATCGAAGACGTTCCCTCGCATGATGAATTTCTTGAAACCCTGAAACACGGCGCTCCTCAATTCGGCGGATGACCCTGTGCGCCATCCGGGCCACAGCTTGCTAGCGGAGGGTAACCGTCACCGGCTGCCGCAGTGAGACAGCTGCCACTCGTGTCGCGAGTTGTTCCGGCAATGCCAACACAACGAGGCGACCATTCTGGCCAGGACCCTGGTCGGCGTCGCGGACGGTGAGCACGATCGCATCGGCGGCCAGCAGTGGGCTGCCGGTCTGGCCTGGGTCCACGGTGACCACGTCCACCCGTACTCCCGGATGCAGCAGGTCGGCGACGGCCGGGTCGGCCAACCGCACCGGCACCGCCGAGGTTCCCGGGCCGCCATCGGCCAACGCGGTGTCCGCCGGATCGACAAGGCGCACATCGGTGATCGGCTCACCGGCCCGCAACGCGCCGCTGAGTACGTGCCCGGTCACCGCGTTCACACTGGTCAGCGCGCCAGCGGGTAACAGGTCGCCGGGTATTTGGCGGACGGTGACATCGGCTGCGACCACGGTCGCGCCGGGCGCGAGGTCGTGGACGGCCACCACGATGCGGGTCGTCGGCGGCATGACCGAGCCGGACGGCCGGAAGGCCAGCAGGATCGCGAGGCCGACCAGGATGAGCGCCAGTATCCGGCGCACCAGCAGCGCGCGCGGCCAACCACGGGCACCGAGCAGTCGGCGAACGCGGTCGCCGAGCAGTGACGAAATCTGGGCCTGTCGAATGTCACGCACAACGCCTCCCACCTGTCGTGGCGGCGGGTCGCGTCGGATGCGGCCAGCTTCGCCGGAATCGACGTTAGGGAGGATCGGCGAGGAGCGCGCGGGGCAATGTGCTAACTGTGGACAACTGGTGGCGCTGTGGATAACTCGGGGGTCAGGACGCTGCCTTGGTTGCGCTGGAGGAGGAACTGCCCGATCCTGAGGAGTTCGATCCGGAAGAACCTGAGGAGCCCGAGGAACCAGACGCCCCCGAGCCCGATGACGACGATCCGCTCGCGCCGGTCGAACCGTTGGAGCCGGTCGAGGAATCGGAGGACTTCGACGCGGAGTCGGACTTGGTCGAGTCGGACTTGCTCGCGCTGTCCGAACTGCTGGAACCGGCCTTGACCTTGCCGTTGGACTCGGCCCGGCTGTCCGTGCGGTAGAAACCGCTGCCCTTGAAGACCACGCCCACCGAGCCGAACAGTTTGCGCAGCTTGCCGGCGCAGACCGGGCATTCGGTGAGCGCGTCGTCGGTGAAGGACTGCACGGCGTCGAACTGGTGACCGCAAGCGGTACAGGCGTACTGATAGGTCGGCACGGTCGCTCCCCTCGCGGTCATCCGCGAAACTCGTTCTGGCACTCACGTCCACCGAGTGCTAAATGCTCACTACGATGATGCGCCAGCCGGGCGGCTGAGCGCAAACATGGCTGTTCTGTCTCACATCGTCAGCCCAGATCCCCGGCCGATCTCCGGCCGGCGCTGTGCTGGCGCCGCACCGGACTGTCCGCTATTGCTGTCGGCCCGCTCGGCTCGCGCCGGTCGGTGACGGCACCGGGCGCTGACGACAGCACAGCGTACTGAAGTCCTCGACACCCGGTGAGGTTGCCTATCCGATCGGGTGGAAGCCGTGACCTGGGGTGAGCGTCCCGGTCATCAGAACGTCGTGTGGCTGAGCCGGCAGCCGGTCGAGCCGCTCGGTGTCCCGGACCACCGCGATCAGTTCCGCATCGGGCCGCGCCAGTGGCAGGGACCGGTCATAGTGGCCACCGCCCCGGCCGAGGCGGACGCCCTGCCGGTCGACCGCCAGCGCCGGCACCAGCACCACCTCGGCCAATCCGATCGCGGACGGACCCAGGCGTGTTCCGCCCGGCTCCCGCAGTTCGTGCGGGCCGGCCACCAGATCGCCCTCGCCGCGATATTCCGCCCAATCCAGCGGCGCCGCTCCGACCACGATCGGCAGCAGCACCCGCCGGCCGCCCTCGGCCAGTGCGTCGACCAGGGCAACGTTGCCCGGTTCGGTGCCGATCGGCAGATAGCAGCACACCGGATCGCCGCGCAGCCCCACCACCCAGTTGACCAGTGCCGATGCCTCCTCGGCCCGGATTTCCGAGGAGAGACCTCGCCGGGCTGCGGTCAACCGGGTCCGCCAGGCCGTCTTCGACTCGGCCACGGGCTCGGGGCTGGGCTGGGGATCTTGTGCCGGCTCGATCACGCCCTGACATTAGGCGCGGTTAGGCTCGCCAGCTATGAGCCCGACGAGTTCCTTCCAGACCGCTATCGTGCCGGCCGCAGGACTCGGCACGCGATTCCTGCCCACCACCAAGGCCGTTCCCAAGGAACTGCTCCCGGTGGTCGACACCCCCGGTATCGAGTTGGTCGCCACCGAGGCCGCCAAGGCCGGTGCGAGCCGACTGGTGATTGTCACGTCACCGGGCAAGGACGCCGTGGTCGAGTACTTCCGACCGCAGCCCGAACTCGAACAGACCCTGCTCGAACGCGGCAAGACCGACCTCGCCGCGAAGGTTCGGCGCGCCTCGGAACTGCTGACCGTGGAAACCGCCATCCAGGACAAGGCGCTCGGTCTCGGTCACGCGGTCGGCTGCGCCGAGGCCAACCTCACCGACGATGACGACGCCGTCGCCGTCCTGCTGCCCGACGACCTCGTTCTGCCGACCGGGGTGCTGACCAGGATGGCCGAGGTACGGGCCGAACTCGGCGGCACCGTGTTGTGCGCGTTCGACATCCCCAGGGCCGAGATCTCCGCGTTCGGCGTCTTCGATGTCGAGGACACCCAATCGGCTGATGTCAAACGGGTGAATGGCATGGTCGAGAAGCCGGCCCCGGAGGACGCCCCGTCCACGTTCGCGGCCGCCGGTCGCTACCTGCTCGACCGGGCAGTTTTCGACGCCCTGCGGCGGATTACCCCCGGCGCGGGCGGTGAGTTGCAGCTCACCGACGCGATCGCGCTGCTGATCAAGGAAGGTCATCCGGTGCATGTCGTCGTCCATTCCGGTGACCGACACGACCTCGGCAATCCCGGCGGATTCATCCGCGCCAATGTTGACTTTGCCCTGGAGCACCCGACCTATGGGCCGACGCTCCGCGACTGGCTGCGGGAGCGGCTCGCCAATTCCTGACGATATGTCGGTACGCCGGACGACACCGGACGCATCCTGGATGTATCGCGCAACGACGGGGACCAGCTGATGAG
>CAJCJE010000432.1 GCA_903970565.1 Candidatus Melainabacteria bacterium
GCAGCAGCGCGGCCAGATCACGGCAGATGCGGGAGTCGTTCAGGCACGGCGCAATCCACTCGGCTGTCACACGGCTGTCGGGTCTGGTGATGAGCAAGCCGAAGCCGAGCGCGGAATTCCGCAGTGCCGCCAGCCGCATCGGCCCCATCAGGGCCTTGATCGAGACCGGACCGCGCAGCAGGCCGAACACCGCGTCGAACGGGAACGGCGGGCATTGGTCGAAGGCGTCGCAGTTGGTCAGCACCAGCCGCCCGATGCGATCCGGGGAGGCGTCGACGGCCAGCTGACAGATGCCGCCGCCGGTGTCGCTGCCGACCAGCGTTACGTCGGACAGGTCGAGGGCCGCAATCGCGTCGTTGACGACCTCCGCGACACCGAGCAGCGAGAGCACGCCGGCGTCCTTGACCGGAATGGTGTGCGATCCCAGCGGCAAGGTCGGCACGATGCAGCGGTAACCGCGCCGCGCCAGCTCTTCGGCGACGCCGCGCCACAGCTCGCCGTTCACCAAGACGCCGTGGACGAAGAACACCGGCGGATGCACCGAATCCTGCGGCCCGAACTCCTGGTATTCGATGGTTGCCTGCTTGAGTGCCAGCTCTGCCATGTGGATTGCTCCTCCTCGAACTCCCCGAATGCGCTTACCCACATTGAACGGCCGGGGCCGCTGCCAGCTCGACGCCGCGGACTGCCAAATACTGCCAACGCCGCGACGTCGCGTAGGTTCTTCGTCGTGATCAACCTGGCTTATGACGACAGCGGGACGGGGGAGCCCGTCCTCTTCATCGCCGGTCGCGGCGGTCTGGGACGCACCTGGCATCTGCATCAGGTCCCCGCATTCATCGACGCCGGCTACCGCGTCATCACGTTCGACAACCGCGGGGTCGGCGCGACCGCGAGCGCCGACGGGTTCACCACCGAGAGCATGGTCGCCGACACCGCGGCGCTGATCGAGTCGATCGGCGTCGCCCCGGTGCGCATCGTGTCGGTATCGATGGGTTCCTTCATCGCCCAGGAGCTGATGTTGACCCGGCCGGAGCTGGTGAGCCAGGCGGTGCTGATGGCCACCCGCGGCCGGCTGGACACGGCGCGCGACTTCTTCCGCTCTGCCGAGGACGAGCTCGCCGCCTCCGGAGTGCAAATTCCCACCGCCTACGACGCTAAAATCCGTTTGCTGGAGAGCTTTTCCCCCAAGACGCTGAGCAACGACGAGGTCGTCGCAGAGTGGATCGGCATGTTCAACATCTGGCCGATCAAGATCACCCCGGGGCTGGTCCGCCAGGGCTGGGTTTCCCCGCAGGGCAACCGGCTACCGGCCTACCAGGGCATCACGACACCGGTGCTGGTGATCGGTTTCGCCGACGACGTGGTGACGCCGCCGCACCTGGGTAAAGAAGTTGCCGACGCCATCCCCGGCGGCCAGTACCAGCAGATCGCCGACACCGGGCATCTCGGGTTCCTGGAGCGGCCCGAGGTGGTCAACGCCGCGGTGCTGAAGTTCTTCGCCAGCATGGGGTACTGAGCCGCGGCTATAGCTGATTGTCGGGCTCCTCAGCTGACCCGGAGGGTCCGCATCGTCGCCCGACTCGAGTCGATTGTCGGGCTCCTCAGCTGACCCGGAGGGTCCGCATCGTCGCCCGACTAGGCTGGGTCTGGTGAATCCCTCGACGGCACAGGCCCGCGTCGTCGTTGACGAACTGATCCGCGGCGGTGTCCGCGATGTGGTGTTGTGCCCGGGCTCGCGCAACGCCCCGCTGGCGTTCGCGCTGCAAGACGCCGACCGGGCCGGCCGGGTCCGGCTGCATGTTCGCATCGACGAACGCACCGCCGGATTTCTGGCCATCGGGCTGGCGATCGCCGCGGGCACGCCCGTCTGCGTCGCAATGACGTCGGGCACCGCGGTGGCCAACCTGGGCCCGGCCGTGGTCGAGGCCAATTACGCCCGCGTGCCGCTGATCGTGTTGTCGGCCAACCGGCCCTACGAAATGCTCGGCACCGGCGCCAACCAGACCATGGAGCAGCTGGGCTATTTCGGCACCCAGGTCCGCGCCACGATCAGCCTCGGGCTGGCCGAGGATGCCCCCGAGCGGATGAATGCGCTCAACGCGACCTGGCGTTCGGCCACCTGCCGCGTGCTGGTGGCCGCGACCGGAGCGCGCAGCGCCAACGCCGGCCCGGTGCATTTCGACATCCCGCTGCGCGAGCCGCTGGTGCCCGACCCCGATCCCGGCCCGACCCCGCCGGGCCGGCCCGACGGCAGGCCGTGGACCTACACCCCGGCGGTCAGCTTCGACCAGCCGCTGGACATCGACCTGAGTCCGAACACCGTCGTCATCGCCGGACACGGAGCCGGTGAGCAACCCGAGCTGGCCGCGTTGCCGACCGTCGCCGAGCCGACCGCGCCGCCGGCGGCCAACCCGCTGCATCCGTTGGCGTTGCCGCTGCTGCGCCCGCAGCAGGTGATCATGTTGGGCCGCCCCACCTTGCACCGACCGGTGTCGGCGCTGCTGGCCGACTCATCCGTGCCGGTGTACGCGCTGACCACCGGGCCGCGCTGGCCTGACGTCTCGGGCAACTCGCAGGCCACCGGCACCCGTGCGGTCACCACCGGCGAGCCGAACCCGGCCTGGCTGAGCCGCTGCGCCGAAATCAACGAGCAGGCCGTCGCCGCGGTACGTGCGCAGCTTGCTGCCCACCCGCTGACCACCGGCCTACATGTGGCCGCCGCCGTCACCGACGTGCTGCGCCCCGGCGACCAACTCGTGCTGGGCGCCTCCAATCCGGTGCGCGACGTGGCGCTGGTGGGCCTGAACCCGCACGGCGTCAAGGTTCGTTCCAACCGCGGGGTCGCCGGCATCGACGGGACGGTGTCCACGGCGATCGGGGCGGCGCTCGCTCATGAGACGACCGGGGGCCGCACCATCGCGCTGATCGGTGACCTGACTTTCGTCCACGACAGTTCCGGCCTGCTGATCGGACCGACCGAGCCGGTACCGGCCGACCTGACCATCGTGGTGTCCAACGACAACGGCGGCGGCATCTTCGAACTGCTCGAGCAGGG
>CAJCJE010000433.1 GCA_903970565.1 Candidatus Melainabacteria bacterium
GCGCCCACCGCCGCAGCCCCGACCAGGTCATCACCTACGCCGACGCCGCGATCACCGAAGCCCGCCACACTGGGTCCGGAGTGATCGGCCACAAACTCGCCGGGCTCCAGCTGTATCTCACGCCGATGCTCGGCAACATCCAGATCCGGCGGATCAACACCGAAATCACTGCCCTGACGGCGTCGTCAACCGCCTGACGACGTTGGACGACAAGGAGACCGACGGTGCAGCAGGTTGACCAGGCCGAACGAGGTCGCGTATTCCGCGAAGCATGGATAGCCGGAGTCGTTCAGCACTACCCCGGTGAACCCAAACCGGGCTACATCACTCCCTGGGACGACACACCGGACTGGGAACGCGCCGCCGCAGCCGCCGTCTACGACCAGGTCCGTGCATTCATCGACGCCACCGCCGGAGCTGCCGCCAAACTGAGCCGTGAGCAGAAGGGCCGGTTCGTTGCCCTGTGCTGGATCGGCCAGATCTACCGACACTTCCCTGACCCGAAACCGTCGTACGTCGCCGACTGGGACAACCTGCCAGCGTGGCAGCAGGAAACCGACTCCGACATCTTCGATCGCATCCAACAGTTCGCATAGCAGCGGGCGTTGTTGGTCATGATGTCCCGACAGACATCATGACCACGGTCTTCTGACCTAGCTGGTCGCTCGGTTCCTCCTGCGACGTCGAATCGCACGATAGATAGTCGCAATCGTGGCCGTGCCCAGGCCCGACATACCCAGGATCGGACCAGCCAGCCACCAGGCCACCAGCCCGAATCCCAAGATCGGAAGGATCACAATCCGGGTTTGGCAGAGGTCCTCCGCGCGGACTTCAACACGCTGACTTGACAGGGAAAGCGAGTGGGGATACTGGGCGTCCAGCGGCCGGGCAGTGTTAGGGACACCGCTCACCGCAGAACACGTCCGCTACCAACGTGACTTCGCCTCAGACAACCACATTCCGCTCGCTGACACGCAGCCAGGCACGATTCGCCATGCCCTGGACCACATCGGCGCCGGCGCAGCTCGCCACGGCGGGCAGTGCGAGGTGCCGCTGCTGCTCTGGTGCACGGCGTCGTTTCGTGCCTGGCTGACGGCGCACGAAAGGCGGGGACCGAGTTGCGGGGTGGTCGACTGGAGTGGACCTTTCGGGTCGGTCCCACCCGAACCACGGTCTTGTTTTGGGCCTTTCACGCGCAGCTCTACGTTGCGTCCGAAGATCGGGTCAAAGCCAACGAGGTCGTGCTCAGCCGACCGGATATTTCCACAGTCGTCGCGTTCCACCGCGGCCCGACCCTGCGCGAGTGCCGAATTCTGTTGATCCGCGAGTTCCGGGCTCCGGCGTCCACCGCCGACGGGTTCGTGCGCGAACTGCCCGGTGGCAGCGGTCTGCGCGGCGACCCGCTCGAGCAGGCTGCGGCCGGCTTCGCGAGGAATCCGGCCTGGCGATCAAGACACACCGATTCCAGGTACATCCCGCGCGGCAGCCGGTGGCGACCGTCTCGACACACAAGCAGCACGTCTTCTCCGTCGAACTGACCGACGACGAGATCACGGCCGCCGCTGGCACGTCGATAGCGCTCGGGAATGCCGAGGAAACGGAGCGGACCTACCCGATGGTGACGACGGTCGGCGAGATACTGGACAGCGGCGGCGTGGACTGGGCCACCATCGGCGCAGTCATGCAGGTCCTCTCCGCCGAGGTCACTACCACCTGACCAGCCCTACCCTCGCCTCGGCGCACCGAGCCGCGATCGCGCCACCAGGGACACGCGACATCTGATCATCCGCCATGCCTGAGCCTCGGTGCGGCTCCAACCGGATGGTGCGTCCGCGCGGCAGATGGGCCACGATAGACGCGAGGATGGGAGGCGGTGCAGGCACGCACCTGCACCTGAATGGCATGGACAACACGCACAACAACGTGCACCACGATCTCGCGCATCAACATGTGCTCGGCTGGATCGCGGGCGTCCTGCACCACCCTGCCGGTCGGCTGAGCACCCGAACGCAATACGAAGTGTCCGACACGGGCACCCTGATCATCACGTGGCGCGATGGTCCGCCCGCGCACATGATCGTCGCGGAACTCCAGCGCGCTGCCGACGCTCTCAACGATCCCGACATGACCGTGCGCCACCTCCCGCCCCTGCGAGAAACAATTCCCGACGCAGAGCCCGACGTAACCGCTGACCACGTCGAGATCGGCGGCGTCCGGGTATTACTCCGCGCCGTCGACCCGGTGACGCGCCCCCCGCGGCCTCGGCGGGGCATCAGGGCTTGGCCAGGACACTCGTGGCCGGACACGCTCGTGTCCGACGGGTACGGGTGCGACACGATCTTGTGGGACCAACCCGACGTCTGGGATCGGCCCGACCAGCACGAACGCAACGTCGCCGTCGTCGTGCGCACACCCATCGACGTCGAAGACCGTACAGATTGGTCGGAGAACAGCTACGTCGTCGCCACGACGGAATCGGTACTCGACAACGGGGCGTCGCCGAGTCGGATCACCGCATGGCGTGACACCCTCGCGCGCGCCGATGTGCGGCTCCGGCTGGCTCCGGACGATCAACTTGTTCCTGACGCCCACACCTGGCTGGACGGTCACCTTGCGCTTGCGCCCGCTGTCGCGGTGATCTATCCCGGCCGCTGCTACGTCTACCTTCGCTCCAGCGGCGTGCGCGTGCTGGCCGAACTCGTCAGCGCACGTCCGAGCCTGGCCGCTGTGAGCCTGGTGCCGAGCGTCCTGCTGCACCTCCACGGCGGGCATGCCGAGTTGCCCAGGCAGGTTACGGTTCGCCGCTTTGGTGGGGCCCGCGACGACCAGCACTACCAGTTCCGATTGCACGCTGGCTATTGGGATTATCGCCGGCCATCGAGTTAATGCCCGGGTCGTCGGGCGATCATTCCCGGGATTTCTCGGCAGACGAGCGCAGGACCAGCCTGCCGTAGCGCGTGTCGGTGGTGACCTCGTCCGGAGCATCCCAGTCGATTTGTTGGCAACCCGCGCTGCCGTGGGCCCACCACCCACCCGTGCCTCACGATGTACCCACTCGGCGGATGACTGATCACCCCCCGCAACAGCTATCCGCAGCAGTTGGTAGTGGATCGGGTTGGTCCGGGATTCGTGGCTGGCTATCGGTGCCCCGAGTAGGTCGATGAATGCCTCTCGAGCTTCGGCCACGGGTCAACCGTAAGCTCGAACGTCACCGACGGAGATGGATGTCGGCTGACCAGTGATGGTGGAACGATCCCGTCGGGCCATGCGATGCGGAATTGCTCCGGAAAGCCTCCGTACGTCGCGGCGCGACCTGTACGGTCGACGCTGCGGTGAGTGGCGGCACGTGCACGGGGAGATATCGAGTGGCTGAGGACACGATCAGACCGGTCCGGCTGCGTGACGCCTTGGCGGTGGGTGAATTCCGGGCTATCTGGTTGGCCGAGCTGCAATCGGTGCTGGGTGACCAGTTGGCGCGCCTGGCGCTGACGGTGCTCGTGTTCGACCGGACCCAATCGCCCGCGTGGTCTGCCTTGACCTACGCGTTGACGTTTCTTCCCGACCTGGTCAGCGGTCCGCTCCTCGGCGGGATGGCAGATCGATTCCCGCGCCGCGCCGTCATGGTGACGTGTGACCTGCTGCGGATGGTTCTGGTCGCGGTCATGGCGATTTCCGGTGTCCCGTTGCCGGCGCTGATCGTGCTACTGGTCATCGTGCAGTTGGCGAGCGCGCCGTTCAACTCCGCGCAGGCCGCGACGACCCCGGTGGTGCTCCGTGGCGACCTCTACGACGTCGGGCAGTCCCTGCTGAAAATGACCAACCAAGTCGGCCAGCTCGCCGGGTTCGCGGCGGGCGGAGCGATCGTCGCGGCGTTTGGGTCGGGCCGGGGTCTGGCGATCGACGCAGCGACGTTCGCGATCTCGGCTGTGCTGCTGCGCTTCGGGGTCCACGCCCGCCCTGCGCCGGACCGCGATGGTGGCGGGGAGGCGTCGGTGTCGACCCTGCGTCGGCTGGCTGCGGGGGTGGGCACGATCGGGCGGGATCCGCGGCTGCGGGCGCT
>CAJCJE010000434.1 GCA_903970565.1 Candidatus Melainabacteria bacterium
CGATGACGGCGAGCACCCGTTGGCCGTCGACTGGGCCGCGGACAAAGCAGAACAGCGCGTCATCGGCGAGGTCAAGAACACGCGCCGGGATACCGGCCCGCAGCGCGAGCAGCGCGGCTCGCGCGCGCGAGAGTTCTTCGAAACGGTGCAGCAGGCGAGCCTCGACCGACGTCGCGTCCGCCGTAGCCCTCACGACCGCCGCCCACTCCATCGGCGGACGGTGCAGCCACCGGTTGTCGCCGGCGTGGGCCGGGTCCTCGGCCCACAGCTCATCATTGCCAAGCCCGATCTCGTCACCGGAGTAGATCAGCGGGAGGCCGCCGAAGGAGAACACGATCGAGTAGAGCGCCTCGATGCGGGCCAGCGCGAGATCGGTCGCCGAGGACTCGCCTGCCGCGCGGGCCGCCTGTAGGCCGGTCAGCGCCGCGGTCATCCCGCTGGTCGGCGCGGCGCCGGACCGGTCGGTCTGGAATGCGACGCCGAGACTGTGCCATCGGGTCGCGGCGCCGGCATAAGTCGTGCTGAGCAGTCGACGCTGCTCGCCACCGTCTAAACCCAGGTCGGCGGCGTCGGTGTCCGATATCGCCCAGCCGATGTCGTCGTGACAGCGCAGATAGGTGACCCAACTGGTCGTCGCCGGCGCTGGTGGGCGGTGTGTCAGGGCGTGCCGGGCGAGCTTGCTGCTACCGGTTGCGAGCATTGACCAGAGCATCACCATCAGCTGGTTGTCGTAGGCGAGGTTGCACTCGGCCCGCTCGCCGTCCGGGTGCGTGCCGAGATAGCCGGTAAGGATCTCCGGAGCCACCATCGCCTCGGCCTTGAGCAGCACACCCGGTGCGACGATGGAGAGCACGCCGCGGAATGCTTGCAGCAGCAGGTGCGCCTCGGGTCGGTTCATGCAGTCGGTACCCTTCTGCTTCCAGAGGAACGGCACCGCGTCCAGGCGCAGCACGTCCGGGCCCCGATTCGCCAGCGTGATCATCGTGGTCACCATGGCCCGGAACACCGCCGGGTTGCGGTAGTTCAGGTCCCACTGGAACTCGCGGAACGTCGTCCAGACCCAGCCGTCCAGCTGGGGCACGTAGGTGAACGAGCCGGGTGACATCTGCGGGAAGATATCCGGCGCGGTGCGCTCGTACTCGTCGGGTTCGGTGCGGTCGCGGAAGACGAAGTAGAAGTCGCGGTAGGCCGTGTCGCCGGCCATCGCCGCTCGGGCCCACGCGTGCTCGCGAGCGGTGTGGTTCAGGACGAGGTCCACGCACAGCGCGATGTCACGCTCCCGCAGCTCGTGGGCCAGGTCGGTGAGGTCAGCCATCGTGCCCAGACGCGGGTCCACGGCGTCGTAGTCGGCGACCGCGTAGCCGCCGTCGCTCTCGCCAGGACGCGGCGCGAGCAGCGGCATCAGGTGCAGGTAGCCGACGCCGAGCCGCTCCAAGTGGTCCAAGTGCTCGCGCACGCCGGGCAGCGTGGCGGCGAACCTGTCGACGTAGCAAACGTATCCGGTCCTGGCCGGGTCCTGGAACCACAGTGGATCGCCCGAG
The DNA here is from genome assembly GCA_903970565.1 of Candidatus Melainabacteria bacterium. GTDB lineage: Bacteria > Actinomycetota > Actinomycetes > Mycobacteriales > Pseudonocardiaceae > CAJCJE01. Next base: position 1,542 of record CAJCJE010000434.1, read on the forward strand.
CGTCGGCGGTCAAGCTCATGCAGCTCGGCCGGGCGCGCCGCCGCAAGCTCGACGAGATCGCCGACGAGGTCGCTAGCGAGCTGATCGGCCCGCTCGAGGTAGATGCCGCGCAGCAGCCCGAGGATGCCGGGCAGCAGGTCCCGGGCACGGGCCGCGAACTCCCCGGCGGTCGCAGGGTCGAGCCGCTGGGTCGCGGCTCCGGCGAGCTCGTCTGCCAGGGCCGCGGCCACCGTGTCGTCCGAACGCATACTGGACAGTTTGGCGGTGCAGACGCCGGAAGGGCCAGCGTCGATGACACGCAGGGCGCCGATGCTCTAGTGTCTGCGATTATGTTTCGTCTCGACGACGACTGGGTGTGGGACAGCTGGATCGCCGACGACGGCGAGCTGTACCACCTGTTCTTCCTACGTGCCCCCCGCGCGCTCGGCGATCCTGGGCAAAGGCACTGCCATGCCACTATCGGGCACGCGACCTCACGCGATCTCATCGACTGGACGGACCTCGGCACCGCCCTCGCGCCCGACCCCGACGGCTGGGACGACCTCTCGCTGTGGACCGGCTCCGTCGCCCGCGACGACAACGGCCGGTGGCTGATGTTCTTCACCGCACTAAACACCGAACGCGGCCACGGCGTGCACGACCAGCGCATCGGCGTCGCCGAGTCCGACGACCTGACGACCTGGACGCGGGTCCTCGACCACCCGGCCGTCGAGCCCGACAGCCGCTGGTATAAGACACTGCGCGATGACCCCACCGCGTCGGAGACCTGGCGCGACCCGTTCGTGTTCCGCGACCCGCACGGCGACGGGTGGCGGATGCTGATCACCGCGCGGGCCGTCGGTGCCGCGGCCAACGATGACGGAGTACTAGGGCAAGCCCGCAGCGCTGATCTCCTGCACTGGGACGTCGAATCACCGATCACCGAACCTGGCGCCGGGTTCGGCCAGCTCGAGGTCGCCCAGGTGCGCCTCGTCGACGGCACCCCCGTGCTGGTCTTCACCTGCCACCCCCAGGAGCAGACCGACGAGCATGTCGCGCGACACGGCCACTACTCGACATGGTCGGTCGTCGGCGAGAGCCTCACCGGTCCCTGGGACCTCACCACGGCCCAACCGTTCGCGGCGGAACCGGCACTGTTTGCCGCGCCGCTGGTGCAACAACGCGACGGCACCTGGGTACTGGTCGGCTTCCGCAACCTCGAACCCGAGGGCATCTGG
>CAJCJE010000435.1 GCA_903970565.1 Candidatus Melainabacteria bacterium
CGGCACCGCCACCCCGATCACCGGATGCCTGCCCACCGCACTGACCTCGGTCACCACCCCGCTGGACAATGCGCCCGGCCCGAAAGTCGCCGAAGCCAGAGCGCTGCTCACCCAGGTGCCGGGCAACCACACGATCGCCATCGGCACGCTGCCCAGCGCCTATCCCGAATCGGCCGCGATGGCCCGGATCATCCAGAGCGATCTCGCGACCGTCGGTGTGACGGTGGACATCAAATCCTACAGTTCGATCAGCACGCTGATCGCGGACGAGAAGAACCATGCACTGAGCGGACTTCTCATCAAGCAGGCACCGTACGTGCCCGACGCCGGTTACTTCTTCAAGGCGTTCTTCCTGTCGACGTCGCCCTACAACTTCTCCAACTACAAGAGCGCGGCTTTCGACAATGACGCCAACCAGTCGATGCTACAGCCGGCCAGCACCCGCCAGCAGCCGATCGCCGCGGCGTGCAACCAGTTCCTACAGGACGCCCCGGCGGCAATGCTGGTCTCGTCGGACAACATCTCGGTGACCCGCAAGGGCATTCAGGGCGTTGGCAACTACACCGATATCGCGCCGCGCCTCTACAATCTCTCGATCGGCTGATGGCCCTGGCCCGCACGGCGGCAGGCGCGCGCAGGAGCTTCTTCCTGCGGCGCCTGCTGGTGCTTCCGGTCAGTCTTTTCCTCGTCGTCACGATCGCGTTTCTGTTGGTGGCGCTGATTCCGCAGAGCACCGCCCTCCAGATCGCCGGTCCCGGAGCTACTTCTCAACGGGTGGCCGAGGTACAGCACCAACTCGGGCTCGACCAGCCGCTGCTGACCCAGTTCGGGCACTATCTCACCGGCCTTGCGCACGGCAACCTCGGCTCGTCCTTCTACACCGGACTGCCGGTGACGAAGGAAATGCTCTCGCTGCTACCGGCCACCCTGGAGCTGGTGATCCCCGGCTTCGTGCTGGCGCTGCTGCTTGGCGTCACCTCGGGCACGCTCGGGGCGTACTTCGCGCGCCGACTGCCCGACCGTGTCGTCGCGGCCGGTGTCACCGTGGTCCAGTCGATCCCCGAGTTCGTGCTCGCCCTGATCCTCGTCTATGTCCTGTTCTACAAGGTCGGGTTGTTCCCGGCCCCGATCGGACAGCTCGGTCTCGGCGACACCACTCCGCCGACCGTCACCGGCTTCATGACGATCGACACGCTGCTCGCGGGTGACACGTCGGCGTTTGCCAGCGCCTGCGCGCATCTCGCCCTGCCGGTGCTGACCATCGGGATGGTGCTCGCCGTGGCGTTTTCCCGGATCACCCGCGCGTCCATGGGCGACGCGCTTGCCGGGCCCTACATCGAGTACGCCCGCGCGTTGGGGCTGCCCGAGCGCCAGGTGCTGCGCTATGCGCTCGTGGAGTCGCGCACCCCGCTGCTGACATATGCCGCGATCTTCGCCGCCACCCTTGCCGGCGGCTCGGCGATCGTCGAGACCGTGTTCGACTGGCATGGGCTGGGGCAGTACGGACTCGACGGCATGGTGCAGCTCGACCCGCCCGTCATACGGGGGTATGTACTGCTCACGGCTACCGTGACCATGATTGCCTTCGTCGTTCTCGATCTCGCGACCACGTTGTTGGACCCCCGTATCTCACTGGGGAAGGGAACCCGATGACTGCTGGCACGTTGGTGCCCACCACTGCGGCACATCGCTCGGTCCGCAGGCCCAGGGCTGGTACCGCCGGAATCGTTGTCGGCTGCGTCGTGGTGGGCGTCATTCTGCTGTCCGGATGGTTTCTGCCGCTGCCCTTCAGCCCCACCGCGATCGATCCCGGCGCGCAGTTCGCCGCGCCGGGCGGTGCCCACCTGTTCGGCACCGACGAGGTGGGTGGCGACGTGTTCTCCCGCACGATTGCGGCGGCGCGCACGGACCTGCCGCTCGCGCTCGGCGGCACCCTGCTGGCGCTGGTCATCGGGGTCGCGGGTGGGCTCGGCGCCAGCTCCCGAGGGCCGTGGGGCGAGCGCGTCATGCGCGTGCTCGACGTTTTACAGTCGCTGCCGCTGCTCGTCGTCACCGTCGCGCTCGTGGCGCTGTCGGGCAACAGCCTGTTCATGGTCGCGGTCGCGATCGCGTTGATCTCGGGACCGTTGTTCGTCCGGTTGGTCCGCAGCAGGGCGCTGTCGTTGCGCGAGAGCCGGTTCGTCGAGGCCGCAACCGCCTCGGGCACGTCGTCAATGCGGATCATGATCATTCACATCCTGCCCAATCTGCGCACTCTCGTACTCGCCCAGACGGCCATGACCGCGGCCAACGCGCTGCTGGTGGTCGCGGCGATGAGCTTCATCGGTGTCGGCGTCCAGCCTCCGACGCCGAGCTGGGGCGCGATGATCCAGACCGGCGCGGGCGGCGTCACCACGGGCCGCTGGTGGCTGGCGCTCTTCCCGGCACTGGCGATCTTCCTGTGCGTGCTGTCGTTCAACCTGATTGCCGACGGGCTTCGCGACCGCGGGGCCGGCCGCCGGGCGAGGAGCTGAGTTGTCTCTGCTGAACGTCCGCGATCTGACCGTCACCTACGGCAGGCTCACCGCCGTGCACGAGGTGAGTTTTACGCTGGAGCCAGGCCGGCGCTACGGACTGGTGGGCGAGACGGGATGCGGGAAGTCGAGCGTGTCCCGCTCGCTGCTCGGGCTCGTGCGCCCGCCCAACCGGGCCACGGCGCAGGCCGTCACCCTCGACGGGTGTGGGGACCTGCTGCATATGCCCGCACGCCGGCTCCGCGCGGTGCGTGGCGCGGACATCGGCTACGTGGCGCAGAATCCGTTCGGTGCGCTGCACCCGGTGCTGACGGTGGGCGAGCAGTTCCACCGGTTCCTGGCCGCGCACGCAGCCACGCGCTCGCGCGCGGACAGCCGGTCCCAGGTGGTTCCGCTGCTGGAGAAGTTGGGCGTGCCCGGCGCTGAACGGGTGTACGACGGGCACGCGGGCACGCTGTCGGGCGGCATGGCACAGCGTGTGGTGATCGCGTTCGCGACGCTGCTGTCACCGCGCCTTGTCGTGGCCGACGAACCAACCACCGCGCTCGACGTCACCGTGCAGCGGCAGGTACTGGACATCATCGCCGCCCCCGGCCACGATCGCACCTTGCTGCTCACCACCCACGACCTTTCGGTGGTCGCCCAGTACTGCGACGAGGTCCTGGTGATGTACGCGGGCCGCATCGTCGAATCCGGGCCCGTAGCGCGGGTGTTCGTCGATCCCGCCCACCCGTACACCACGGCGTTGCTTGGCTCGGTGCCGCGTCCGGGCCTGCCGCTGATGTCATTGCCCGGCCGACCGCCGAATCTGGCCGAACACGGCGACGGCTGCGATTTCGCGCCGCGCTGTGCCCACGGCACCGACATCTGCGCCGTTCGGCCCGCTCTCCAGGCCGATGGCGGGCACGCGGTGGCCTGTCACCACCGGAAGGCGCTGGTATGAGCACTGGTATGAACAACCGTGAGTTCGCGTCGGCGCGGAACGTGCTGGAGCTGGTCGGGGTGTGCCGCACCTTCACCAGCGGCAAAACCGTTACACGAGCGGTCGACCAGGTGGATCTTGCCGTCGCGGCCGGTGAGACCGTCGGGTTGATCGGTGAGAGCGGGTCGGGCAAGTCGACGCTCGGCCGGCTCGCGCTGCTGCTCCTGACGCCCGACGCCGGTCAGGTGCGATTCGCCGGCGAAGACCTCACCGCGCTCGCGCCAGGACAGCTCCGGGCGCGTCGAGCTCGGATGCAGATCGTCTTCCAGGAACCTGCGGAGTCGCTCGACCCGCAACGCACTGTCCTCGAATCGGTAGCCGAACCGCTGGAGGCGGTGCGGCCACGGATCGACCGCGCATCGCGGGACCGGCGGGTGGCCGAAGCGCTTGAGCACGTCGGCCTGGACACGTCGCTGCGCAGTCGCTATCCGGGGCAGCTCTCGGGCGGTCAGCAGCAACGTGTCGGCATCGCACGGGCGATCGTCGTGCGGCCGGACCTCGTGGTGCTCGACGAGCCGACGT
>CAJCJE010000436.1 GCA_903970565.1 Candidatus Melainabacteria bacterium
GCCCCGGAGCGTTCTAGCGCTGCCGGGGCACTTTTTGGTCGGGTCGGCGTTCTGGTCTTCGGCACTCGCGGTCCGGACGGACCGGGCGAGGTGTTGTTGCGCATCGGGGGTGGCACGGAGACCTATCTCGCCTGGTCGACCGAGCCACTCGCGAAGGGGGTTTCGGTCATGGTCGTCGAGTCGCGCGGAGCGCGGACGGTCGACGTCGTGCCGTGGTCGAACACCTCCGCTCTAGGGTCTGGTTTCTGAGGTTTTCACTGAGGAGAAACAACGATGTTCGGTTATCGCGTCCCGGCGCCCGATGAGGCAATGCTGATCTCCGGGGGTAGGAATCGGGGCGCTGACACACCCTTTCGCGTGGTCACCGGCCACGGCACGTTCGTTATGCCGGTTTTTCGCAAGGTCCGGTTCCTGACCCTGGCCATGTGTGAGGCCGAGGTACAGGAAGCGTGTGTGACCAGGCAGGCCATCGCGCTGAACGTGAAGGCGGTGATCGCCTTCAAGGTCGGCAACGACTACGAGAGCATCGTCAACGCCGGCCGCCGGTTCCTGTCCGACCAGGGCCAGATGTCGATGCTGGTCGGCCAGATCTTCGCCGGTCACCTCCGGTCGATCGTCGGCTCCATGACGGTCGAGGAAATCGTGACCGAGCGGCAGAAACTGGCCACCGAGGTCCTGGACGGGTCCAAGGAGGAGATGGCCAAGATCGGCCTGACCATCGACTCGCTACAGATCCAGTCCATCGACGACAAGGGCCTCGGCTACATCGAGGCGATGGCCGCGCCGCACAACGCCACGATCCGGCAGCGCGCCCAGATCGCGCAGGCCGCGTCGGCGCAGGCCTCGGCGGAGGCCGAGCAGGAGTCCCAGCGCAAGCAGGCCGAGTTCAGCCGGCAGACGCAGGTCGTGCAGGCGCAGTACAAGGCCGAGGTGGACAGCGCGCAGGCCAAGGCCGCTCAGGCCGGTCCGCTGGCCCAGGCCCAGGCCCAGCGCGAGGTCATCGACATGCAGACCGAACTGGCCCAGCGTGGCGCGGCGCTGCGCCAGCAGCAGCTGGTCGCCGAGGTGGTCCGCCCGGCGGAGGCCGAAGCGGAGCGGGTGCGCATCCTCGCGCTGGCCGATGCCGAGAAGATGCGGATCCAGGCCGAGGCCGCCGCCTCGCACAACCGGGTCGCGCTGGACCGATGATGATCGACCAGTTGCCGCAGATCGTCCGGGAGGCCGCGCGCGGCCTGGCCGGCGCGAATGTGAACATCCTCAACGGCGCCGACGGTCTCGGTGAGATGGCCGCCGGTCTGGTCGGTCAGGGGATGGCGATCCTCGACTCGGTCAAGAAGGGCCTCAACGCGGACAACCCCAAGCCGGCGGCGGACGACGCGGCCGACGGGGACACCCCGCGTGAGCTGACTCGGTAGGTGGTCGCGCTGCCCTGCTCGCCGCCGGGCCGATCACCAGGGCGTGATCAGCAGATGGTCGACGAGCAGGGCCAGCACCACCTGGCCGGTCAGCCACCAGCGGATGCCTCGCCGGGGCAGCAACGCGCACGGCAGCACCAGCCAGACCGCGAACGGCAGCCAGATCCGCTCCACCTCGGCCTTGCTGAAGCCGGACACGTCGGCGAACAGGATGGCCGCCAGCGCGGCACCGACGAGCAGGGGCACCGCGATCGGTGGCCGGCGCACCGCGACGGCGAGTCGGCGAAGGCCGGCGAGCGCGGCCGGCCCGATGGTGAAGCAGAACGCGGCGAGGTCGGCGAACAGGAAATAGGCGTAGGGCCGGTGTTTGGCGATGCTCTGGTCGTAGAGCTGGGCGGTCAGCGTATAGCCGCGCAGCCACCAGAATCCGCTCGCCGTGAACGCGCCGACCACCAGCGCCACCCCGAGCACGGCCAGCACGCTGGGCCGCACCCGCCGGGTCAGCCCGAGGACGACCAGCGGCAGCAACCCGGCCAGGGCGAGGCCGTAGGACAGGTAGAGCGTGTAGCCGAGCAGTACGCCGCCGGCCAGCGCGGCGAGATCCGCGCGCCGACCCCGGTGGGTCGCGCCGAGGGCCAGCAGCGCGATGCCCCAGGCGAGTACCCCGGCGAACATGCCGTCGGCCGAGACCCCGATCCAGACCACCGCCGGGATCAGCACGCCGAAGGGCAGCGCGGCGCGCGCGACGTGTTCGGCCCCCAGCGCGCGCAGGGTGACCGCGACCGCGACACAGGCGCCGCCGCCGACCAGGATGCAGAAGACGCCGGCCGCGCCGCCGCCGGGCAGGCCGATCCGGTTGAGCCACAGGAAAACCAGGAACGCGCCGGGTGGATGCGCGCCGACGTGCGTGGTCCACTGGTCCGGTCGACCGTCCACGATGCGCGCGGTGAACTCGCGCAGCATGGCCGGAATGCTGGACACCTCCGGCACGTCGTGCAGGTACTCGTCGGTGCTGGTGAGTTTGCCGGCCACGCCGGCGGAAAACCCTTCGGCCAGCGCGAGGAACAGCGTCCAGCCGACCGAGGTGGCGTACGCGGTCCACAACAGGGGACGCCAGCGCAACCGCGCCGCCAACCCCGGCCCGTAGCCGACCGCGAGCACGGCCACCATGATCGCCGGCACGGTGCCGACGCCGACGTGCGGATGCCACCAGGCCAGCAGCGGCGGGAAGAACAGGAACAGGTCGTCGCCCCGGTGCAGCAGATGCCAGCCCTGTAGGGCGATGCCCAGTACGAACAGCACCCCGAGCACGACCACGGTGAGATCCGCGGCCACCCCGGTGGGCAGGAACCGGCGCCCTCGTCGCCGTCGTGCCGCCGGCTGGTCCGCCCCGGTCGGACGGTCGATCACGCTCATCCCGAATACGCTAGGGCCGGCTGGTGGCCGATCGCGGCTCCGCGCGCCGCCCGTCACGCACCCGTAAGAAACCGGCTCATCCACCATGGTTCGCGCATCGGGTCACCGGGGCCGGAACATCCGCTCGGCCGATCGGGTTGAGCTGGATACAGGAGAGGAGTTCCACCGTGACCTACCGTGCTACCTGGAACGATGTCGTGGTCGCCGAGACCGACGACGTCGTCGAGGTCGAGGGCAACCCGTACTTCCCCGCCGAGTCGATTCGGTCGGAGTACTTCAGCAGGACCGACACCAGTTCGGTGTGCCCGTGGAAGGGCACCGCGAGCTACTACACGCTGACCGTGGACGGGAAGACCAACCCGGACGCCGCCTGGTACTACCCGCAGCCCAAGGACGCCGCCGCGAACATCCGCGACCGGGTCGCCTTCTGGAAGGGCGTCAAGGTCGAGCAGGTCTGAGCGTCTGGACCGAACGTGCGGTTGGACCGGGGCCGGGTGTCGTCGTGACACCCGGTCCCGGTGTGCCGCCTCGATAAATGCGTGGCGGCCCTGGTGGTTTCGGCGTAAGACAATCCGGGTGGAATCCTGCGCCCTGACCATCCGGCCGCTGACCGAGGCCGAGTTGCCGGCCTTCGTCGCGGTGCTGTGCGAATCGTTTCTCACCGACCACACCGAACTCTGGCTGGATTTCGTGCGGTCGACCTTTGAACCGGGTCGCCTGCACGGCGTCTTCGACGACACGCGGCTCGTCGGCACCGGCCAGATCCTGACCAAGCAGCTGACCGTGCCCGGCCCTCGGGTCACGCCGGTCGCCGCGGTCAGCGGGGTTTCGGTCGCGGCCGATCATCGGCGACGCGGCGCGCTGAGCCTGCTGATGCGTACCCAGCTGCACGGCCTGCACGAGTCCGGCGGGGAGCCCTTCGCCGCGCTCTGGGCCTCGGAGAGTCGCATCTACGGCCGATTCGGCTACGGCCTCGCCTCCCAGACCTGCCGCTACAGCCTGCTCAAGGGCGCCGATTTCCGGCCCGGCACTCCCACCTCCGCCGACCGCGTCCGGGAACTGCCACGGGCCGAGGCGATCCCGCTGCTGGAGGCGATCTACCAGAAGGTGGCCCCGAGCCGGATCGGCTGGCTGACTCGCGGCGTGGCCGGCTGGGCCGAGACGCTCGCCGACAACGCGGATATGCGGGACGGGATGAGTTCGCTGCGGTTCGCCCTGCATCCCGAGGGCTACGCGGTGTACCGGACCAAGGGCGGCCGGGACGAGCGCGGGCCCAACGGCACGGTGTCGGTGGTCGAGGTGGTGGCCGGCACCGCGCAGGCGTACGCGACGCTGTGGCGCCACCTGCTGGACATGGACCTCGCCAGGACCGTCGACGTGCGGCTGGGCATCGACGACGCGCTGGTTCATCTCGTCGCCGAGCCGATGAACGTGGTCCGCACCCTCTCCCCCGGCCTGTGGGTGCGGCTGGTGGATCTGGACCGCGCCCTGACCACGCGCGGCTACCGCACCCCCGTCGACCTGGTGTTGCAGGTCGGCGACGCGCTCTGCCCGTGGAACGCCGGCCGCTGGCGGCTGCACGTCGACGCGACCGGACAGGCCGAGGTCACCCGCACCAATTCCGACGCCGACCTCGCCCTGGACATCGTCGAACTGGGCGCGGTGTTCCTCGGTGGCACCCGCCTGAGCACGCTGGCCGCCGCCGGGCGGGTCCACGAACTGACCGAGGGCGCCGTCGCCAGGGCCAGCCTCGCCTTCCTCGGCGAGCAGATCCCGTCCTGCGCCGAGGTGTTCTGACCGGCACCGGTCCAGGACGGCACCGGTCCGGACGGCACCGGTCCGGGCGGGGCTAACGCGCCGGGCGGCGGATGGCCCGGCCCAGCAGCATCGCGCCGAGCAGCACCAGGTTGGCCACCGTGGTCAGCAGGTCGGGCAACGGCGGACGCAGGGCCGGGTCGAGCAGGATGACGTAGGCGCAGCTCTGGTTGACCACCAGGCCCGCCACGAACAGCCGGAACCGCCAGGTCCGCAGGGACGCGGTCACCACGCCACGCAGCCGGCGGCGCAGGTACGGCGAGAGCGGCCGGAGTTTGGTGGTCAGCAGCACCGTCCAGGCGCCGAGAACCACGACCAGCACCGCGATGCGCGGCCACCAGCCGCCGAAGCTCGCCCGGCCGTCGGCGGCGCTGGCCAGCAGCGCGGCGAACACCGTGGCCACGGCGATCAGCAGGCCGTACTTGACCAGCGAGCCGAACACGGTGGCCACGATGTTGCGGTGGAACACCTCCTCCTGCGGACTGGCCGCGGCGGCGGCGCGGAATCCGCGCATCGCCCGGCCGAAGTGGCCCTTGCGCAGTTCCAGTCCGGAGAGGTTCGAGGTGGCGAAGGAGTGCTCGGGATCGATGGCCAGCGCCCGGCGGTAGTACTGGGCGGCGAGGTCGAAGTCCCGCGCGTCGCTGTAGACCAGCCCGAGCAGGACGTACGGATCAGCGTTGTCCGGCGCGAGTTCCACCGCGCGCGCGGCCGGCGCGAGCGCGGCGCCGCGCCGCTGCGGCAGGCCGCGCAGGACCAGACCGAGGGTGTAGTGGCTGGCCCACAGGTTCGGGGCCAGCGCGACGAACCGTTCGCCGGAGGCCACCGCGTCGGCGTGTCGGCCGAGTTGGCGCAGCGCCATGCTGCGGTGCTGCCAGGCCGCCGGATAGCGCGGATCGACGGCCAGCGCGCCCTCGCTGCTGCGCAACGCCTCCGCCGGCCGGTTGAGCTGGAGGTTCGCCGAGGCGAGCAGGGTCAGCGCGGAGACGTCCTGCGGATACTCCGACAGGTGCGCGGCCAGTAGCCGGGCGGCGTCATCGGCCCGGTTCACCTGCAACAGCTGCCGAGCCTGGGTCAGCACCGTCTCGGTAGCCGTCACAGCAGCTTTTCCCGCTTGAGATACGCGCGCAGCTCGTCGTAGCTGCCGTCGACGTTGCTGAACTCCACGACGTTGCGCGCGGTGTTGAGCCACGCGCCGATGGAGGGCCGGATCTCGCCGAGCGCGGCGGTCAGGTCGGCCATCTGGATCATCCTGGCGTTGCCGGTGGCCACCGAATCGAGCAGGGCGGTCTCGGCCGCGGTCTCGCAGACGTGCGCGAGATCGGCGCCGGAGTAGCCGTGCGTGCGCTTGGCCAGGGCCCTGGTGTCGATACCGGCGATCGGCCGGTCGCGCAGGTGATACCGGAGCACTCCCTCGCGGGCGGCCTCGTCCGGCGGCAGCACCAGCAGGGTCCGGTCGAACCGGCCGGGCCGGCGCAACGCGCCGTCGACGTCCCAGGGATGGTTGGTCGCGGCGAGCACGAACACGCCGTCGTTGCCCTCCTTGACCCCGTCCAGTTCGGTCAGCAGCTGGTTGACCGCGCCGCGCATCGCGCTGTTGCGCAGTTGGCTGCGCTTGTGGCCGAGGGCGTCGATCTCGTCGAGGAACACCACGCAGGGCGCGGCGCGCCGGGCGAGGGCGAACACCTCGTGCAGGTTACGCTCGGAGCTGCCGATCCACATCTCCAGCACGTCGTTGAGGCCGACCGAGATGAACCTGGCCCCCAGTTCGCCGGCGACGGCGCGGGCGATGAAGGTCTTGCCGCAGCCGGGCGGCCCGTAGAGGAGCAGGCCGCCGCGCAGGCTCTTGCCGTAGAGCTTGCGCAGCTCCGGATTGTTCATCGGCGCCAGGAACGCCGCCTGAAGGCGCTTCTTCACCTCGGTCATCCCGGCCACGTCGGCCAACCGGACGTCCGAGGACTCGACGTCGAAGGCGACCGCCGCACCGGGTTCCGCGTGGTCGTCGGA
>CAJCJE010000437.1 GCA_903970565.1 Candidatus Melainabacteria bacterium
GTTCACCGCCGCGTATCCGCTGCGCGAACCACTGGCCGCGCTGCGGCTGCGGGCCCTCTACGGGGCCGGCCGGCAGGCCGACGCGCTGGCCGGCTACACCGCCATCCGCCGCGCGCTCGCCGACGAGCTGGGCGTCGATCCCTCCCCGGAACTGCAACAGGTCCACCTCGCGGTCCTGCGTGGTGACCCGGAGCCGGCCCCCGGCCCCTCGGTCGAGTCGCCCGCCGAACCTGCCATGCAACCCCCCGCCGCGCCGGCTCGGCCGGCCGCCGCCCTCCACGGCGCCATGCCGGGCCGGCTGACCAGTTTCGTCGGCCGGGACGTCGACCTGGCCAAGGCCCTGGAGCTGTTGGCCGCCTCCCGGTTGGTGTGCCTCGTCGGTCCGGGTGGGGCCGGGAAGACCCGGCTGGCCACCGAACTGGCCAGGGGCCTTGTCGACCGTGAGGGCGTCTCGGTGTGGTTCGCCGAACTCGCGCCCATCGGCGCACGGGCCGACCTCGCCGAGTCGGTGCTCGGCGCGCTGGGCATTCGGGAGGTGCGGATCATCGAGGGCGCCGTGCCGGCCACCCCGTCGCGCAGCCCGGTCGACCGGCTGGTCGACCACTTCGCCGGCCGCGACTGCGTGCTGGTCCTGGACAACTGCGAGCACCTGATCGATGCCGCCGCGACCCTGGCCGAGACGCTGCTCGGTCGCTGCCCGAGCCTGCGGGTGCTGGCGACCAGTCGCGAACCACTGGCCGTCACCGGCGAGGCCATCTACTGGGTCGGCCCGCTCGACCTGCCCGCCGAGCAGGCCACCCCCGAGCAGGCCAGGCAGACCTCGGCGGTGCGGCTGTTCGCCGACCGGGCCGGCGCGGCCCGCCCCGGCTTCACCCTGGACGCCGCCGTGCTGCCCGCGATCACCGAGATCTGCCAGCGTCTCGACGGTATGCCGCTGGCACTGGAACTGGCCGCAGCGCGGTTGCGGTCGATGACACCGCAGCAGGTGGCCGAGCGGCTCGACGACCGGTTCATGCTGTTCACCAGCGGAAACCGGACCGCGCTGCCCCGGCATCGGACCCTGCGCGGGGTGGTCGCCTGGAGCTGGGACCTGCTGACCGAGGCCGAAGCGATGCTGGCCCGGCGGCTGGCCGTGTTCGCCGGCGGGATCACCGTGGACACCGCGACCGGCATCTGTGCCGAGGCCGGGTTGTCCGCTGCCGAGATGCCCTACCTGCTCGCCTCGCTGGTCGAGAAGTCCCTGTTGGAGGCCAAGTCCGACCTGACCACCGCGCCGCGCTACCGGATGCTGGAGACGGTCCGCGCCTACGGGCTGGAGCGGCTGGCGGAGGCCGGCGAGACCGACACGGTGCAGGCCGCGTTCGTCCGCCATTTCGCCCGGCTGGTGGCCGAGACCGAACCGGTGCTGCGTACCAGGGAGCAGCTCGGCGGCCTGGCCGTGCTCACCGCCGAGCACGACAACGTGATCGCCGCGATGCGGTGGAGTGCCGACCGGGGCGACGCCGAGGTCGTCGGCAAGCTGACGGTGTCCATGATCTGGTACTGGATGCTGGCCGGCCGCTCGGCCGAGGCGGCCACCTGGTGCCGGCAGGCGCTGGCGATCCAACCGGACCGGCCGAGTTCGCTGCGGTCGGCGTTGCGGCTGGTCAACGCGATCTCGGTGTTCGACCAGCATCCACTCGACGCCGACATGATCATCATCGAGGAAGCGTTGGCGTCCGCCGACGACGAGAACTTCAGCCGGTCGTTTCCGGCGCTGGGCTTCGTCCGGCCGATGGTGTTGACGTTCCTCGGTCGGATCGACGAGGCGATGTCCGCCGCCCAGCGGCTGGCGGCCAGTCCGGACCCGTGGGCGCGGGCGTTCTCCCGGCTGTGCGTGTGTTTCGTCGCGGAGAACATCGGCGATCCGGAGACCTCGATCGAGGCGTCGCGGGAGGCGCTGGAAGCCTTCCGCGCGATCGGTGAGCGCTGGGCGCTGTCCCTGGCGCTGAGCATGGACAGCGGCGCGCGGTCCCTGCGCGCGGACTATGCCGGCGCGGTGCGGGCGCACGAGGAGGCGCTTGGTCTCGCCGTCGAACTCGGCTCGTTCGACGACGTCCTGCAACAGCGCGCCCAGCTGGCCAGGGTGCACCTGGTCTCGGGTGATCTGGACACCGCGGAGCGCGGTTTCCGCCAGGTGCTCGACGAGTCGGCCGGCCTGGAAGGCCACGAGCGGCTGGACATCCGGTTCTTCACCCAGTGTGGCCTGGTCCAGATCGCCTGCCGGCGCGGTGACCGCGCCTGCGCCCAGCGCGCCCTGACCGAGGCCAGGACCTATCGGGACGCGGTGTCCTTCGTCGCGTCCGGCCATCGGCTGACCACGCTGCTGCTGACCGAGTCGATCGTGGCGGAAACCGGAGGCGACCTCGACGGCGCGCTGGCGTATCTGGGCGAGGCGGTCGTGCGGGCCGCCGAGTCACGGGACATGCCGATGGTGGCCGGGGTCGCCGAACGTGTTGCCAGGGTGTGGATGCTGACCGGCGGCCGGGCCGCCGAGGCGGCCACGATGCTCGGCACGGCCGCCCAGCTACGCGGCATCCTCGACCAGGGCGACCCGGACGTCCGGGACACCATCGACGTCCTCACCCGGCAACTCGGCGAGGACGCCTATGCCGCGGCGTTCCGCGCCGGCCGGGAACAGGATCGGGCCACCGCGCTGGAGCGCCTGCACCTCGCCGTCGGCCGCCCCGTCTCCTCCTGACCCGTTCCCCGTCCGGACGCCGGTGTCAGCTCGTCATGCGGCGTTTGTAGGAGCGCATGGCGAGCGGGAAGAAGACCGCCAGGAAACCGACCATCCAGAGGAAAGCCGCGAACAGCGGTCCGCCGATCGGTCCGCCGAGCATCAGTCCCCTGGTCACATCCACCAGCTTGCTCACCGGCGAGACGCTGGTCCAGGTCTGCAACCAGCCGGGCATGGTGGAGGAGGCCACGAACACGTTGCTGCCGAAGGTCAACGGCATCATCACCGCGACCATCACGCCCTGCGCGGCCGTCGGACTCTTCACCAACATGCCGACCCAGACCCCCAGCCAGCACATGGCCAGCCCGGCCGCGATCATCACCAAGACCGCCAGCAGTGCCTCGACCGGGTTGGTGTGCACGCGGAAACCGAGGATCGAGGCGAAACTCAGCAACACCGTCATGGCCACCACGAACCGCACGGTGTCGCCGAGCACCGCGCCGACCAGGGGCGCGGACCGGGCGATCGGCAGGCTGCGGAACCGGTCGAAGACGCCCTTGCTGATGTCGGTGCTCAGCGCGTTGCCGGTGCCCATACTGGCGAACAGGGTGTTCTGCACCATCAGTCCCGGCACCAGGGTCTGGAGGTAGACGTGCCAGTTGCCGCTGATGGCACCACCGAAGAGGAACACGAACATCACCAGGAACAGGATCGGTTGCAGGGTGACGTCGAGCAGGCTCTCCGGGTTCTTCCTGATCTTGATGATGCTCCGGCCGGCCAGTGACAGACCGTGCCGCAGCGCGCGGGCCGGATTGATCACCCGGCGCGGCGCCGCCGGCAGGGTCGCGGTATTCATGATCGTCGCGGTCACACCAGGCTCCGTTCCGGTTGTTCGTCCCGCTTGCCGGCGGCCGGATCGGCCCGGTCGCCGTCGGGGGAGGGTTCGTCGGTGGCGCGGTGTCCGGTCAGCGACAGGAAGACCTCGTCGAGGCTGGGCAGCCGCAGCGCCAGTTCGTCCGCGGTGATCCCGGCCTCGTCCAGTTTGCGGACCACGGCCGCGATCAGCACCGGGTCCTTGATCGGCGTGGTGAGCAGGCCGGTGGCGTCCTCGCGGGCCGGCGCGTTGCCGGTCAGGTCGGCCATGATCCTGGCCACCGCGTCGATGTCGCTGGCCAGCGTCGGCCGAACCTGGAGGGTCTGGCCGCCGGTGCGCCGCTTGAGTTCGTCCGGCCGGCCCTCGGCGACCACCGAACCCCGGTCGATCACGGTGATCCGGTTGGCCAGTTGATCAGCCTCGTCGAGGTACTGCGTGGTGAGCAGCACGGTCACCCCGTCCCGGACCAGATCCCGGACCATGTCCCAGACCTGGTTGCGGCTGCTCGGGTCCAGACCGGTCGTCGGCTCGTCGAGATAGAGCACCTGCGGCCGGCCGACCAGACTGGCGGCCAGGTCCAGCCGCCTGCGCATCCCACCGGAGTAGGTTTTCGCGGACCGCCCGGCCGCGTCGGACAACCCGAACCGCGCCAACAGCTCCGCCGCCCGTGCCTTCGCGTTCGGTCTGGACAGTTCCAGCAACCGGCCGATCAGTACCAGATTCTCGGTGCCGCTGAGATCCTCGTCGACCGAGGCGTACTGCCCGGTCAGCCCGGTCAGCGCGCGGACCGACACGGCGTCGCGGCGGATGTCGTGCCCACAGACCGTGGCGTGGCCGGCATCCGGCCGTAACAGGGTCGCCAGAATGCGCACCGCGGTGGTCTTGCCTGCCCCGTTGGGCCCGAGGACGCCGAGCACCGTGCCGGGACGGGCGGCCAGGCTCACTCCGGCCAGGGCCTGGGTCGCGGTGTCACCGCGTCCGAACCGTTTGTGCAGGTCGATCGCTTCTATCGTGTACTCCGCGGTCATCGCGGTCACCTCCGTGGTCGTGTCTGCTACGACACTGACCCGGCGGGCTGACACGGCGCGCACACCACGCTGTCAGCGACAATCAAG